>NZ_JBVKCZ010000031.1:0-121930 GCF_055634335.1 Streptomyces sp. NPDC111802
GACGAACTACCCAGTGTCACCAAGGATGAAATCAGCCCAAACCGACCATCAGCGGGCTGCTGACCAGCAGAGTTCTGCTAATTCACTGGCATTGCCGTGACCACCAAGTCCGCAGCCGCGGCAGCACGGGCCACCGTGTACGGCTACCCCCGCCAGGGCCCGAACCGGGAACTGAAGAAGGCGATCGAAGGCTACTGGAAGGGCCGGGTCACCGCCGACGCCCTCCGCTCCACCGCCGCCGAACTGCGCCGCTCGAACTGGCACCGGCTCGCCGAGGCCGGCATCCACGAGGTGCCGACCGGTGACTTCTCGTACTACGACCACGTCCTGGACGCCTCCGTCGCGCTCGGCGCGATCCCCGAGCGCCACCGCTCCGCCGTCGAGGCCGACGCCCTGGACGGCTACTTCGCCATGGCGCGCGGCACCCAGGACATCGCGCCACTGGAAATGACGAAGTGGTTCGACACCAACTACCACTACCTCGTACCGGAGTTGGGGCCGGACGCGGTCTTCACGGCCGACTCGACGAAGCAGGTCGCGGAGCTGAGGGAGGCCCTGGCGCTGGGCCTGGCCGCCCGGCCGGTCCTGGTCGGCCCGGTCACCTATCTCCTGCTCGCCAAGCCCGCGCCCGGGGTCGCCGCGGACTTCGAGCCGCTCACCCTGCTCGATCGGCTGCTGCCGGTGTACGCGGAGATCCTGGCCGATCTGCGGGCGGCGGGCGCCGAGTGGGTTCAGCTGGACGAGCCGGCCCTCGTCCAGGACCGCACCCCGGCCGAGTTGAACGCCGCCGCGCGCGCCTACCGCGACCTCGGCGCCCGCACCGACCGGCCGAAGCTGCTGGTCGCTTCGTACTTCGACCGGCTCGGCGAGGCGCTGCCCGTGCTGGCCAAGGCGCCGGTCGAGGGGCTCGCGCTGGACTTCACGGGGTCCGCCGCCGCCAACCTGGGGGCGCTCGCCGCCGTCGGCGGTATGCCCGGCAAGCGGCTGGTGGCCGGGGTCGTCGACGGCCGCAACATCTGGGTCAACGACCTGTCGGCGTCGCTCGCCACGCTCGGCACTCTGCTGGGCCTGGCCGACCGGGTCGACGTCGCGCCCTCCTGCTCTCTCCTCCATGTGCCGCTGGACACGGCGGCGGAGCGGGAGATCGAGCCGCAGATCCTGCGCTGGCTCGCCTTCGCGCGGCAGAAGACCGCCGAGGTCGTCACGCTCGCCAAGGGCCTGTCCCACGGCACCGGCACGATCACCGCCGCACTCGCCGCCAACCGGGCCGACCTGGTCTCCCGCGCCGGATCCCCGATCACCCGCGATCCGGCCGTCCGGTCCCGTTCAGCGGCCGTAACCGAGGCGGACGCCCGCCGCTCACAGCCGTACGCCGAGCGGACCTTCGCCCAACGCGCCCACCTGAAGCTGCCGTTGCTGCCGACCACCACCATCGGCTCCTTCCCGCAGACCGGCGAACTGCGCACCGCCCGCGCCGATCTGCGGGCCGGCCGGATCGACGCGGCCGGCTACGAGGAGCGCGTCAAGGCCGAGATCCAGGAGGTCGTCTCCTTCCAGGAGAAGACCGGCATCGACGTCCTGGTGCACGGCGAGGCCGAACGCAACGACATGGTCCAGTACTTCGCCGAGCGGCTCACCGGCTACCTCGCCACGCAGCACGGCTGGGTCCAGTCCTACGGCACCCGGTACGTCCGCCCGCCGATCCTGGCCGGCGACATCTCCCGCCCCGAGCCGATGACGGTGCGCTGGACGACGTACGCCCAGTCCCTCACCTCCCGCCCCGTCAAGGGCATGCTCACCGGCCCGGTCACCATGCTCGCCTGGTCCTTCGTCCGCGACGACCAGCCGCTCGGCGAGACGGCCCGCCAGGTCGCCCTCGCGCTGCGTGACGAGGTGAGCGACCTTGAGGCGGCCGGGACCTCCGTCATCCAGGTCGACGAGCCCGCGCTGCGCGAGACGCTGCCGCTGCGCGCCGCCGACCGCGGCGCGTATCTAGCCTGGGCCACGGAGGCGTTCCGGCTCACCACCGGCGGTGCGCGGCCGGACACGCAGATCCACACGCACATGTGCTACGCCGAGTTCGGCGACATCGTCCAGGCCATCGACGATCTCGACGCCGACGTGATCAGCCTGGAGGCGGCCCGCTCCCATATGCAGGTCGCGCGCGAGCTCGCCGCCCAGGGCTATCCGCGCGAGGCCGGGCCGGGCGTGTACGACATCCACTCCCCGCGCGTGCCGAGCCCGCAGGAGGCGGCCGCACTGCTGCGCACCGGCCTCAGGGCGATCCCCGCCCAACGGCTGTGGGTCAACCCCGACTGCGGTCTGAAGACCCGCGGCTGGCCGGAGACCCGGGCCTCGCTGGAGAACCTGGTGGCGGCGGCCCGTACGGTACGGGACGAGCTGTCCGGGTCCTGATCCGCCCGACCGGCGCCGGGCCCTCACCGTTCGGACGGTGAGGGCCCATCCCGGCCGGGCGGCGGGCGGACGTGCCGGCAGACCAGGCAGCGAGAAGTCCGTCATGACCCCCAGCAGGAGGAGCCACCGCGTGACCAGCCGCGTCACCTTCATCTCTCCGGCGATGAACGCATCACTGCGCCAGGCCCGCTTCGACGACGGCCGGACCCCACTCGAAGACACCGGCGCGGCACGGGCTGCCGCCGCTGCCGGGGCCCTGCCCTCGGCCGCCCGTGTGGTCACCTCGCCGAGCTCGCGCTGCCGGGAGACGGCCGAGGCGCTCGGTCTGCACGGCCCGGCGGTATCTGAGCTGGCCGCGCTGGATGTGGGCCGCTGGCGGGGCCGCACGCTCGACGAGGTCGGCGCCGCCGAGCCCGAGTCGGTGGGACGCTGGCTCACCGACCCGGACTGCGCGCCGCACGGCGGTGAGTCGGTGCGGGGCCTGTGCGAACGGGTCACCCGCTGGCTGACGGCCGCGCAGGGCTTGGACGGCCGTACGCTCGCGGTGGTCGAGCCGGAGGTCGTTCGCGCGGCCGTCGTCCACGCGCTCGGCATGTCCGCGGCGGCCTTCTGGCGTCTTGACGTCCCCCCGCTGACGGCCACCGAGCTCAGCGGCCGGACCGGACGCTGGAACCTGCGGCTGGGGCGGCCCCTTGCCGCGCCGGACACCGACTAGGGACGACCGCCCGGGAGGGCCCCCGGACGGTTCCGCGGGCCCTCGCACGTGATCGCGTTCCGGTCAGCTGCGGGCAGCCACCGCCGGGGCCGAAGCCGCGGCGGCCGGCTTGGGATCGAGCAGTCGCTCGGCCAGCTCGCCGAAGAGGAGCCCGAAGCCCGTCCACAGCGTGACCTGCATGGCCAGCGCGGAGAGCCGGAACCGCCACAGCACGGTGGCCGGGAAGTCGCCCGGCACCTCGTTGACGGCCGGCAGGAACGCGTACGCCAGTCCGATCACGACGGCGAACGCGGCCACCGCGACGACGGTGGCGTACCAGGTGCCCAGCCGCGGGGCGAGCCGCTTGCCCAGGATGGTCGCGGCCACCGCGAGGAGGACGCTGAGCACCATCATCAGGAAGTACAAGGTGGTCCGCTTGCCGATGGTGTCGTGGTCGCCGACGGCGGGCGGGTTGGCCGGGTACTTCAGGAACGGCACGACGTAGACGGCGAGCAGCGCGCAGCCGGACAGCAGCAGCGCGGTGGCCCGCGGGGTGAAGCGGCCCACGCGGCCCAGGGCGAAGCAGTAGGCGAGGGCGGCGATGCCGCCGAAGGAGACGCCGTAGATCAGCACACCGGTGGCCAGGCCGGCGGTGGACTGAAGGCTGCGGGAGACGAGTTCGACCTCGTGCTCGTGCGCGGCGGCATGGGCCTCCTCGAAGCCGATCGCCTTGTCGACGTTCGGCTCACCGAGGAAGTAGGCCACGATCAGCGCGAGCACGCCCGCCCCGAGTCCGGCGAGCATGCCGCGGACGAGCAGGTTTCTCACGGTTGCGGAGTTCATGAGGGTGGCGGCTCCCCGACGTCAGTGGCAGGGGAAGCCGAGCAGGTGGCGGGCGTCGTGCACCCACTCGTGGACGTCCTCGCCGGAGACGACGGAGGTGGCGCCCTGCTCGGCGCCGACGAAGTACAGCAGGACCAGCATCAGGATGCCGAAGAAGACCGCCCACGGGACGATCGCGCCGATCGGCAGCTTGGCGGGGAGAGCGGGGGTGGCGGCGGTCGGCTGGGCGACATGCTGGGCCATGGCAGGGCCTCCTTAAGGGAGTTCGCGTCCCATCTCGGTGGTGCACATGACGACGGCTACGGGTCTGACTCGCGGCCCCCCTTCCCAGGGGCCGGCACACAGTGGCGCGACCGTGCCGGATTCCCACCGGCTTCCGTCCTGCCGTCGTCGATATCGCCACGACCGTACTACTCGACCAGGACATGACCAATGGCCGGCGGAGCTGCGGGACCCTGCTCTGACCGAACCTTTACCTGCGGCAAAAGCCGTGGAACGACTGTTCGCCTACCGCCTGGTGCGACCCGGAGACCCAGGTCACAATGCGGGAGAGGGCAAGGTCACAGCCGTGCCCTCTGCTGCTCCTTTGTCGATCTGACCTAGCATCCGAGCATGACGGTCCTGCCTGACGACGGGCTCTCGCTGGCCGCCGAGTTCCCTGACGCAACCCATGAGCAGTGGCAACACCTGGTGGAAGGTGTGCTGCGCAAGGCGGGCAAGGACGTCTCGGGCACGGCAGCGGAAGACGCCCTGTCCACCGCCCTGGAGGACGGGTTGCGCACCCGTCCTCTCTACAGCGCGCGCGACGCCGCGCCCGATGCCGGCCTGCCCGGGTTCGCCCCGTTCGTCCGCGGCGGCCGCGCCGAGGGCAACACGGCCGGCGGCTGGGACGTCCGGCAGCGGCACACGGCGCTCACGGACGGCGTGGTGCTCGCGGACCTGGAGAACGGCGTCACCTCGCTCTGGCTGGTCCTCGGCGAGGGCGGCATCCCGCTCCCGGAACTCGGCCGCGCCCTGGACGGCGTCTACCTCGACCTGGCCCCCGTCGTCCTGGACGCGGGCAGTGACGTGGAGCCCGCCGCGCGCGAGTTGCTGCGGCTGTACGAGGAGCGGGGCGTCGCCAAGGAGGTGGCGCGCGGCAATCTCGGCGCGGACCCGCTCGGCCATGAGGCCCGTACCGGTAAGTCCTCACCGTTCGCTCCCGTCGCCGCGCTGGCACGGCTGTGCGCCGAGGAGTACCCGGGGCTGCGGGCGCTGACGGTGGACGCGCTGCCGTACCACGAGGCCGGTGGCTCGGCAGCCCAGGAGCTGGGCGCCTCGCTGGCGACCGGCGTGGCCTATCTGCGCGAGCTCACCGAGGCGGGACTGACCGTCGAACAGGCCGGTACGCAGCTGGAGTTCCGGTACGCCGCCACCGCCGACCAGTTCCTGACCATCGCCAAGCTGCGCGCCGCGCGCCGGCTGTGGGCGCGGGTCACCGAGGTCTGCGGGACGCCGAGCGCGCAGGTGCAGCACGCCGTCACCTCGCCGGTGATGATGACGCGCCGCGACCCCTGGGTGAACATGCTGCGCACGACGGTCGCCACGCTGGCCGCCGGGGTCGGTGGCGCCGAATCGGTGACCGTGCTGCCCTTCGACCACGCGCTCGGCCTGCCGGACGCCTTCGCGCGGCGCATCGCCCGCAACACCTCGACCATCCTCATCGAGGAGTCGCATCTGGCCCGGGTGATCGACCCGGCGGGCGGCTCCTGGTACGTGGAGCGGCTCACCGACGAACTCGCCCACGCGGGCTGGGAGTTCTTCCAGCGCATCGAGCAGGCCGGCGGCCAGTCGGCAGCCCTGCGCTCGGGGCAGCTGCGCCAGGACCTCGCCGACACCTGGGAAGCGCGCACCGGCAAGCTCGCCAAGCGCCGCGAACCCGTCACCGGCGTCAGCGAGTTCCCGCATCTCGCCGAGCAGCCCGTGGAGCGCGAGCCCGCTCCCGAGCCCCCGTCCGGCGGCCTTCCGCGCGTCCGGCGCGACGAGGCGTACGAGGCCCTGCGCGCCCGCTCCGACGCCCACCTGGCAGCCACCGGCTCCCGGCCCCGGGTCTTCCTGGCCGCGCTCGGCCCCGCCGCCGCCCACACCGCGCGCCTCACCTTCGCCTCGAACCTGTTCCAGGCGGGCGGCATCGAGCCGGTCACCGAGGGCACCTTCGAGGAGAGCGGTGCGACGGAGGTGTGCCTGTGCTCCAGTGACGCCCTGTACGAGGAGCAGGCGGAGTCCGTGGCCGGGCGGTTGAAGGCGGCCGGCGCCTCGCATGTGTTCCTCGCCGGGCGGCCCGGGGACCACCCCGGTGTCGACAGTTATGTCTTCGCGGGCTGTGACGCCGTCGCGGTGCTGTCCGCCACCCTCGACCGCATGGGAGCGTCGTGATGGGAATCCCCGACTTCTCCGGGATCGAACTCGGGGAGCCGAGGACCGACGTCGGTGCCGACGAGTGGCGGAAGGCCGCCAAGAGCGACGGGGCCTTCTGGGAGACCCCCGAGGGCATCGCGGTCAAGCCGCTGTACACCGGCCGTGACCTGGAGGGCCTGGACTTCCTCGACACCTACCCGGGCATGGCCCCGTATCTGCGCGGCCCGTACCCGACGATGTACGTCAACCAGCCCTGGACGATCCGCCAGTACGCGGGCTTCTCCACCGCCGAGGAGTCCAACGCCTTCTACCGGCGCAACCTGGCGGCCGGCCAGAAGGGCCTGTCGGTCGCCTTCGACCTGCCCACGCACCGGGGTTACGACAGCGACCACCCGCGGGTGACGGGCGACGTCGGCATGGCGGGCGTGGCGATCGACTCGATCTACGACATGCGGCAGCTGTTCGACGGGATCCCGCTCGACAGGATGACCGTGTCGATGACGATGAACGGCGCCGTGCTGCCGGTGCTGGCGCTGTACATCGTGGCGGCGGAGGAACAGGGCGTACCGCCCGAGAAGTTGGCCGGGACCATCCAGAACGACATCCTCAAGGAGTTCATGGTCCGCAACACCTACATCTATCCGCCGAAGCCGTCGATGCGGATCATCTCCGACATCTTCGCCTTCACCTCGCAGCGGATGCCCCGCTACAACTCCATCTCCATCTCCGGCTACCACATCCAGGAGGCCGGTGCGACGGCCGACCTGGAGCTGGCGTACACGCTCGCGGACGGCGTGGAGTACATCCGCGCGGGACGCGAGGCCGGGCTGGACGTGGACGCGTTCGCGCCCCGGCTGTCGTTCTTCTGGGCGATCGGCATGAACTTCTTCATGGAGATCGCCAAGATGCGGGCGGCCCGCCTGCTGTGGGCGAAGCTGGTGAAGCAGTTCGACCCGCAGAACTCCAAGTCGCTGTCCCTGCGTACCCATTCGCAGACCTCGGGCTGGTCCCTGACCGCGCAGGACGTGTTCAACAACGTCACGCGTACATGTGTCGAGGCGATGGCCGCGACGCAGGGCCACACGCAGTCGCTGCACACCAACGCCCTGGACGAGGCGCTCGCGCTGCCCACCGACTTCTCCGCGCGCATCGCGCGCAACACCCAGCTGCTGATCCAGCAGGAGTCGGGCACGACCCGGGTCATCGACCCGTGGGGTGGCAGCGCCTACGTCGAGAAGCTGACGTACGACCTCGCCCGCCGCGCCTGGCAGCACATCCAGGAGGTCGAGCAGGCGGGCGGCATGGCCAAGGCCATCGACGCCGGCATCCCCAAGCTGCGCATCGAGGAGGCCGCGGCCCGCACCCAGGCCCGGATCGACTCCGGACGGCAGCCGGTCATCGGCGTCAACAAGTACCGCGTCGACAGCGACGAGCAGATCGACGTGCTCAAGGTCGACAACTCCTCCGTACGCGCCCAGCAGATCGAGAAGCTGCGGCGGCTGCGGGCGGAGCGGGACGAGACGGCCTGCCAGGACGCGCTGGACGCGCTCACCCGGGCCGCCGGGGGCGAGGGCAACCTGCTGGAGCTGGCGGTGAACGCCGCCCGCGCGAAGGCCACCGTCGGGGAGATCTCCGACGCCCTGGAGAAGGTGTACGGGCGGCACGCGAGCCAGATCCGTACCATCACCGGCGTGTACCGCAACGAAGCCGGGGAGTCGCCGTCCGTGGACCGCACCCGCACCCTCGTGTCCGACTTCGAGGAGGCCGAGGGCCGCCGCCCGCGCATCCTGGTCGCCAAGATGGGCCAGGACGGCCACGACCGCGGCCAGAAGGTGATCGCCACCGCCTTCGCCGACCTCGGCTTCGACGTGGACGTCGGCCCGCTGTTCCAGACCCCGGCCGAGGTGGCCCGTCAGGCCGTCGAGGCGGATGTGCACATCGTCGGGGTGTCGTCGCTGGCCGCCGGGCACCTGACCCTCGTACCGGCGCTGAAGGAGCAGCTGGCCGAGGAGGGCCGCGAGGACATCATGATCGTGGTCGGCGGTGTGATCCCGCCGCAGGACGTGCCCACGCTCCTTGAGATGGGCGCGGCGGCCGTCTTCCCGCCCGGGACGGTGATCCCGGACGCCGCGTACGACCTTGTGCGGCGGCTGGGGGCCGACCTCGGGCACGAGCTGTGATCGATCTCGACGCGTATGTGAAGGGTGTGCTCGACGGGAAGCGGGCGATCGTCGCGCGCGCCATCACGCTCGTCGAGTCCACCCGGCCCGGGCACCGGGTGCTGGCACAGCGGTTGCTGACCGAGCTGCTGCCGCACAGCGGGAAGGCGCGGCGGATCGGCGTGAGCGGGGTGCCGGGCGTCGGGAAGTCGACGTTCATCGACGCGTTCGGGACGATGCTCACCGCGCTCGGGCATCGCGTCGCGGTGCTCGCGGTGGACCCGTCGTCCAGCCGTACGGGCGGGTCGATCCTGGGCGACAAGACGCGCATGGAGCGTCTGGCCGTGGACCCGGCGGCGTTCATCCGCCCCTCCCCCACCGCCGGCACGCTGGGTGGTGTCGCCAAGGCCACCCGTGAGTCGATCGTGGTGATGGAGGCGGCCGGCTACGACGTGATCCTGGTGGAGACGGTCGGCGTCGGCCAGTCCGAGACCGCGGTCGCGAACATGGTCGACTCCTTCCTGCTGCTGACGCTGGCCCGCACCGGTGATCAGCTCCAGGGCATCAAGAAGGGTGTCCTGGAACTGGCCGATGTGCTCGCCGTCAACAAGGCGGACGGCCCGCACGAGCGCGACGCCCGTGCCGCCGCCCGGGAACTGGCGGGCGCCCTGCGCCTGATGCACGGCAAGGACGCCGCCTGGACCCCGCCCGTGCTGCACTGCAGCGGACGCGAGTCGATCGGTCTGGACACCGTCTGGGACCGCCTCGAACAGCACCGCACCCTGCTCGACTCCACCGGCCGGCTCGCCGCCAAGCGCCGTGACCAGCAGGTCGACTGGACCTGGACCATGGTCCGCGACGAGCTCCTGGGCCGCCTGAACGCCGATCCGGCGGTACGGGCTGTCGCGCCGGGGCTCGAACAGCAGGTCAGGGACGGCGAGTTGACGGCTACGCTGGCCGCCGAGCGAATCTTGACGGCGTTCGAGGGTGTGCGCGATCAGCAGGCCGAGGTGTCGGAGCTCCGGGGCGCCACGAGCCCCGACTCATAGGCGAACACCACCAGTTGGGCGCGGTCCCGCGCCCCCAGCTTGGTCATCGCCCGGCTGATGTGGGTCTTCGCCGTGAACGGGCTGATCACCATGTGCGCGGCTATCTCCTCGTTGGTCAGCCCGCGCGCCGCCAGCGCCGTCACCTCGCGTTCTCGGCGGGTCAGGCCCTCCAGGCCCGGTGCCGTGGCCCGGTCGGGCGGACGGGAGACGAACTCGCCGATCAGCGTGCGGGTCACCGACGGGGACAGCAGCGCCTCCCCGCGGGCCACCACCTCGATCGCCTGGAGCAGGTCGGCCGGTTCGGTGTCCTTCAGCAGGAAGCCGCTCGCGCCGGCCCGCAGCGCCTCGAAGACATACTCGTCATGGCCGTAGTTGGTGAGGATCACCACGCGGACCGCCGCCAGGGCCGGGTCGGCGGCGATGTGGCGGGTCGCCTCGATGCCCGTCATCACCGGCATCTGCACATCGATCAGCGCGATGTCGGGCACCTGCGCGCGGATCAGCTCCAGGCCCCGCTCACCGTCCGCCGCCTCGCCGACCACCTCGATGCAGTCCTCGGCGTCCAGCAGGGCCCGGAAGCCCGCCCGCATCAGCGCCTGGTCGTCGACGAGCGCCACCCTGATCACGTCGTCGGTCATCCCGCCTCCCCCAGCGGCAGCCGCGCCCGCACCGCGAATCCGCCCTCCTCGCGCGGGGCGGCGTCCAGGGTGCCGCCGAGGGCCGTGACACGTTCGCGCATGCCGGTCAGGCCGATGCCGGGGGCGGGTGGACAGGACGGGTCGGCGGTGCCGTCGTCCTCGACACGTATCGTCAAATCGCCCTCCCCATAGGCGAGTTGTACGCTCACCTTCGCCGGTCCCGCGTGCCGTGCCGCGTTTGTGAGGGCCTCCTGGACGATGCGGTACATGGCCCGGTCGACCGTCGCCGCGAGCGGCCGCTCGTTCCCCGTCACCGTCAGTTCGACCGCCAGCCCAGCGGCTTGCGCGCGCTCCACGAGCAGCGCGGGTGTGCCGGTCGCCTCGTCGGTGCGCAGCACCTCCAGCGTGGCGCGCAGTTCGCGCATGGCCTCGCCGCTCGCCTCCTGGATGGCGAGCAGCGCGGGCGGCACCTCCTCACCGCGCTTGCGGGCGAGGTGCACGGCGACGCCCGCCTGGAGCTTGACGATCGAGATGCTGTGGGTGAGGGAGTCGTGCAACTCCCGCGCTATGCGCAGTCGTTCCTCGCCCGCCCTGCGCAACGCCGCCTCCTCGCGGGTGCGTTCGGCCTCCAGCGCCCGCTGTTCGGTCTGGCGCAGATACGCCTGCCAGTTGCGGTCGGCGAGGCCGGTCACGACCGCGCACAGGAACCATCCGGCGAGCAGCAGCGTCTCGCGTACGACGTCCGAGGTCGCCGAGCCCGCCGCGACATAGCCGCCGAGGAAGACGCCGGCTGCCGCCGCCGCGGTGCCCCGGTGTCCTGTCCGCGCGGCCGTGTGCACGGCTCCGGCCACGGGAATGGCCAGGGTGGCGGCGGGCCCGGCGTGGAGGACTTCGGCGAGCAGACAGCCGGTGGTGATCGCGAGCACCACGCGCGGGGCGGTGCGGTGCGCGGCAAGCGCCAGCGAACCGGCCACGATCAGCGCCCAGTCGATGAGCCCGGCGCGGTCGTCCGCCACGGCGGCGAGCACGGTGATCGCTCCGACCACGACCGCGACGGCCACGTCGGCGAACCGCTCGCGTGTGATTCGATGCCCGCTCATGCCCGCACACTAGACCGCGCCACCGACAGCGACGTCAGCCCTGTGGACGGCTCCCGCACTACTCCCGGCGTAGTAGTGCGGGGCACGGCCCCGCCCCGCCGAAGCAGCCCCGACTCCGTTCGCCGGGACGACGACCCGCACCGCCCCGGCGGAGCAGGCTGCTACCCATGTCCACACCCTTCCGTTACACCGAACCCCTCCCGCCCAGGTCGGCCGTCGGCACCGTCGCCGAGGTGTACGCACAGATCGCCCTCGACTTCGGCATCGCCGAGCCGTCCACCTTCGTCGTCCTGTCCTGCGCACCCGAACTCCTCGCCCCCACCTGGTCGTTGCTGCGCGAGTCGCTCATCGCCGGGGCCGGCGGCCGGACCGACAAGGAGCTGGTGGCGCTCGGGGTGTCGCTCGCCAACAGGTGCCCGTTCTGCGTGGACGCGCACACCGTGCTGCTGCACGCCACCGGCGACCACGAGCTCGCCGAGCGGGTGGCGCGCGGGGAGTCCCCGCGGAGCGAGGAGCACGCGCGTCTGCTCGCCTGGGGACGGCACACACGCGTGCCCGGCGCCGCCCTGGAGCCGTACCCCTTCCCACGCGAGCACGCCCCCGCCCACCTCGGCACCGCGCTCGCCTTCCACTTCATCAACCGGATCGCGTCGGCCCTGCTGACCGAGAACCTCCTCCCGGCGGGCGCCCAGCGCTTCCGGCCGGTACGGAGCATCGCGGGCCGCGCCCTCTCCCGGACCGTGCGCCGCACCGCCCGCCCCGGCCAGTCCCTCCCGCTGCTCGACGCCATCGATCCCGGCGAGGCCCCCGCCTGGGCGGGCGGCACACCCGTCGGCCTCGCGTACGCGGCGCTGCTCAGGGCGGCCATGCGGGGCGCGGCCCTCCTCGACGCCGACGACCACGACCTGGTGGAGGCGGCCCTCCAGGACTGGGACGGCAGCCATCCGCCGCTCGCTCTGGAAGGGTTCCCGGACCGCCGGGAGCGTCCCGGGGCGCGGCTCGCGCTGCTGGCCGCACTCGCGCCGTACCGCATCACGGACGAGGACGTGGCCGCCTGGCGCCGGCCGGAGCACACCGACCACTGTCTGGTGCGTCTCGTCGCGTACGGCGCCTTCATCGCCGTGGACCGCATCGAAAGCGCACTTTCCGCCCAAATCATCCAGGAGGCCCTGTAATTCGCCCAGGACACCACGTAATCGCGGCCCTTCCGTAATGGCGTCAGCACGGAGCGAGTTGGCACTTTCGCCTCACAGGGAGTCATGTGACACTGGCGTCCCGTCCGCAGTGCGGACTCCCTCCGCACCATCCCCCACGAGAAGTGCGCCGTGCGTTCTCTTCCCTTGCCGCTCGCCCTCACCGCGCGTCTGTCGCCCGTCGTCGTGCTCGCCGCGGCCGGCTGGGCGCTGTCGTCCGGCCCCGCCGCGACGCCGGCCGCCGAGGACCGGACGGCAACGCAGAACACCGGCGGCGAGGACTCGCCCTCGGCTCCCGCGACGGCGGCCGCGTCGAAGACGTACTCCGCCGCTCCCGCGCCGTGCGAAGCCCTGAGCTCGAAGTCGATAGGCGACCTCGTTCCCGGCGCCAAGGCGGCCGGCAAGGAGATCCCGTCGACCGACAAGAACCTGCGCCGCACCTGTTCATGGAACGCGCTCAAGGGCTTCGAGTACCGCTGGCTCGACGTGTCCTTCGAGATCACGGCGTCGGACGAGGCCGCGGAGGCGTCCTACAAGGAGCGCGTGGCGAACAAGAGCGGCGGTGGCGAGGTCCCCGGTGTCGGCGACGCGGGCTACTCGGTCGTGAACCTCACCACCGAGGACAAGCAGCAGACCCGCGAGGGCACGGTGATGGTCCGCGCGTCCAACGCGCTGGTCTCCATCACCTACAGCGGAAGCGACTTCGAGTCGAAGAAGGCACCCGACACCGACGAGATCAACAAGGGTGCGATCAAGGCGGCCAAGGAGGCGGTCGCCGCGCTGGAGGACGGCCGGCAGAGCTGACCGTCCTCCCCGGTGGTCACCTCAGGCGTCCGCGCGTTCCTTGCGGCCGCCCATGAGCACCACGTACAGCACCAGCGAGGCGCCCACACCCACCGCCCAGCCGTAGTCGGCGAGCGGCTTGAGGAACGGGATCAGTCCGTCGACCGGGAACGGTCCGGTCTTCGCACCGTCGGCCCCCACGCCCGAGTACGAGCCGCCGACGGCGAGCACACCGCCGACCAGGAAGGCGGCGATCGCGCGCCAGTTCCAGCCGGACGCGTACCAGTAGCGCCCGCCGGGGGTGTACAGGTCGGCGACGTGCAGAACCGTGCGGCGGACGATCCAGTAGTCGGCGATCAGGATGCCCGCGACCGTGCCGAGCAGACCGCCGACCACGCCGAGCCAGGTGAAGATGTAGAACTCCGGGGTGGAGATCAGCTTCCACGGGAAGATCAGGACGCCGACGACGCCGGTGATCAGCGCGCCCGTACGGAAGTTGATGAGCTTCGGCGCCAGGTTCGCCAGGTCGTACGCCGGGGAGACGACGTTCGCCGCGATGTTCACGGAGATCGTGGCGACCAGCACCACGATGAGGGCGAAGAGCAGCCCGAAGACGCTGTCGGTCTTGGCGGCCAGGGTGACCGGGTCCCAGATGGCCTCGTCGTAGACGACCTCGGAGCCGGAGGTGACCAGGACGGCGAGGATCGCGAAGAGCGTCATGGTCGTGGGCAGACCGAGGGACTGCCCCCAGGTCTGCGCCTTCTGACTGGCCCCGAAGCGGGTGAAGTCAGGGATGTTGAGGGACAGAGTGGCCCAGAAACCGATCATTCCCATCAAGGACGGGAAGAAGACCGGCCAGAAGTCGGGGCCCCAGCCGAGCTTCGAGGGCTGGTCGAGCAGCGCGCCGAACCCGTCCGCCTTGACCGCGATCCAGACCAGCAGGACCAGCGCACCGACGATCACGAAGGGCGCGGCCCAGTTCTCGAAGTGCCGCAGGAAGTCCATGCCGCGGTAGATGATGGCGATCTGCACGGCCCAGAACAGGATGAAACAGAGCCACAGCGGCCAGGGATTGCCCGCGATCTTGCCGGCGTTCTCCCAGTGTCCCCCGGTGAGCTTGGACCCGAGGGCGAAGATGCCGCTGCCGCCGATCCAGGTCTGGATGCCGAACCAGCCGCAGGCCACGGCCGCCCGGATCATCGCCGGGATGTTGGCGCCGCGCAGCCCGAACGAGGCCCGCGCCAGCACCGGGAAGGGTATGCCGTACTTGGGCCCGGCGTGCCCGGTGGCCAGCATCGGCAGCAGCACGATGACATTGGCCAGGGCGATGGTGAAGACGGCCTGCTTCCAGTCCATGCCGAGCGCGACCAGGCCGGAGGCCAGGGTCCAGCTGGGGATGCAGTGGGCCATCGAGATCCACAGGGCGGCGAAGTTGTACGTCGTCCACTTGCGCTCGGCGACCGGGACGGGACGCAGATCCTCGTTGGCGAAGGGGCTGTCGGCGGGGAACGCCTCGGGGGCGAGCTCGATCCGGCCGCCGGCGTCGGCGGGCTGCGATATCGGCGACCCCGTGGGGACTGTTTCGGTCATGAGCAGGCCAATCGATCAGAACGGGACGGGAAAGGCCGTGCGGGGGCCTTGGGCCCTCCCCGGGACGGCGGGGAGGGGGAACAAGGGGTGGGGGGTCGGTGGAGCGGTGGTGGTACGGCCGAACTCGGTGGTGCCGGTCAGGAGTTGAACGCGGGGATGACCGACTTGCCGTACGCGTCGATCACCGCCTCCTGGGCGTCGTGCATGTCGTAGACGGCGAACTGGTCGACGCCCAGCTCACGCAGCGCGTTGAGCTTCTCGATGTGCTTCTCGACCGGGCCGATGAGGCAGAACCGGTCGACGATCTCGTCGGGCACGAAAGCGGTGTCGGGGTTGTCGGCACGTCCGTGGTGGGAGTAGTCGTACCCCTCGCGGGCCTTGATGTAGTCGGTGAGTTCGTCGGGTACGGCGGCGGAGTGCGCGCCGTACTTGGAGACGAGGTCGGCCACATGGTTGCCGACCATGCCGCCGAACCAGCGGCACTGCTCGCGCGCGTGGGCGAGTTGCTCCGGCGAGTCGTCCTCGGTGACGTACGCCGGGGCGGCGACGCAGATCTTCACCTCGGACGGGTCACGGCCGGCCGCGACCGCCGCGTCCTTCACGGCCTTGACCATGTACTCGGTCAGATAAAGGTCGGCGAGCTGGAGGATGAACCCGTCGGCCTCCTCACCGGTCATCTTCAGGGCCTTCGGGCCGTACGCCGCCATCCACACGGGGAGTTCGGCGCCCGGCTTGATCCACGGGAAGCTGACGACCGTACCGCCGCCCAGGTCGGCCTCCTGGCCGCTGCCGAGCGCCCGGATGACCTTCATGGCCTCGCTGATCCGGGCCAGTGTGTTGGGCTTGCGGCCCGCGACCCGCATCGCCGAGTCGCCGCGGCCGATGCCGCAGACCGTGCGGTTGCCGAACATGTCGTTGAGGGTGGCGAAGGTGGAGGCGGTGACCTCCCAGGTGCGGGTGCCCGGGTTGGTCACCATCGTGCCGACCGTCAGCTTCTGGGTGTTCGCCAGGATCTGGCTGTAGATGACGAACGGCTCCTGCCACAGCACGGCCGAGTCGAAGGTCCAGCCGTGGGTGAACCCGCTGCGTTCGGCGCGTTTCATCAGGCTGACGACCCGCGAGGCGGGCGGGTCGGTCTGCAGGACGAGTCCGAAGTCCATGTGCTCCGCTCCTAGTTGAGGTACTGACAGGTGGAGCGGGGCGTGTAGACACCGTGCCCGGCACGACCGGTGTACTCCCGCTCGGTGATGACGAGTTCGCCGCGCGAGAGGACCGTCTCGACCCGGCCGGTGGTCTGCTTGCCCTCGTACGCCGAGTAGTCGACGTTCATGTGGTGCGTGACGGCGGACATGACCTGCTCGGCCTGCGGGTCGTAGATCACGACGTCGGCGTCGGCACCGGGCGCGATGGTGCCCTTCTTCGGGTACATGCCGAACATGCGGGCCGGGGTCGCGCAGGCGATCTCGATCCAGCGGCGGCGCGAGATGCGGCCGTCGACGACGGCCTGGTGGAGCAGGTCCATCCGGTTCTCCACGCCCGGCAGACCGTTGGGGATCTTGGAGAAGTCGCCCCGGCCGAGCTCCTTCTGGCCCACGAAGCAGAAGGGACAGTGGTCGGTGGAGACGACCTGGAGGTCGTTCGTCCTGAGCCCCTTCCACAGCTGGGCCTGGTGCTCGCGCGGCCGCAGGGGCGTCGAGCACACGTACTTGGCGCCCTCGAAGTTGGGCTCGGCGAGGTTGTCGGTGGACAGGAACAGATACTGCGGGCAGGTCTCACCGAAGACGTTCAGGCCCTCGTCGCGCGCCCGCGCCAGCTCGGCCACTGCCTCCGTGGCCGAGACGTGCACGACGTACAGCGGAGCCCCGGCGACCTGGGCGAGCCGGATGGCCCGGTGGGTGGCCTCGGCCTCCAGCAGGGCCTTGCGCACCTCCCCGTGATAGCGCGGGTCGGTCTCCCCCCTCGCCAGCGCCTGCTCCACCAGTACGTCGATCGCGATGCCGTTCTCGGCGTGCATCATGATCAGGCCGCCGTTCTCGGCGGAGCGCTGCATGGCGCGCAGGATCTGGCCGTCGTCGGAGTAGAAGACGCCCGGATAGGCCATGAACTGCTTGAAGGAGGTCACCCCCTCCTCCACCAGCAGGTCCATCTCCTTGAGCGTCTCCTGGTTCACATCGGAGACGATCATGTGGAAGCCGTAGTCGATCGCGCAGTTGCCCTCGGCCTTGGCGTGCCAGGCGTCGAGGCCCTCGCGCAGTGAGTGGCCCTGGCTCTGCACGGCGAAGTCGACGATGGTGGTCGTACCGCCCCAGGCGGCGGCCCGGGTGCCGGTCTCGAAGGTGTCGGAGGCGAAGGTGCCGCCGAACGGCAGCTCCATATGGGTGTGGACGTCCACGCCGCCCGGGATGACGTACTTCCCGGTGGCGTCGATGGTCCGCTCGGCCGTCCAGGCCTCGGCGGCCGGGGTGCCGCTCGCGGCGAGGGCGGCGATACGGCCGTCCTCGATCAGGACGTCGGCGTGCATCTCGTCGGACGCGGTGATGACGAGACCGCCGCGGATGACGGTACGGCTGGTCATGGTCCCTCTCCTCGCAGAGTGACTCGCAGGGTGGACGGTGCGATCAGGGTGCCGTCAGTGGCGTGTACGCCCCCGGTGCCCGGTCGCGGTAGAACTGCCAGCGGTCGCGGACCTCGCGGAGTTTGGCCAGGTCCAGGTCGCGGACGACGAGTTCGGTCTCCTTGTCGCTCGCCACCTCCCCGACGAACTGGGCCTCCGGGTCCACGAAGTACGTGGTGCCGTAGAAGTCGTTGTCGCCGAGGTCCTCCACACCGACCCGGTTGATCGCGCCCACGAAGTACTCGTTGGCTACGGCCGCGGCCGGCTGCTCCAGCTGCCACAGATAGCGGGAGAGCCCGCGGGAGGTGGCCGAGGGGTTGAACACGATCTCGGCGCCGCCCAGGCCCAACGCCCGCCAGCCCTCCGGGAAGTGACGGTCGTAGCAGATGTACACGCCGATCTTCCCGACGGCCGTCTCGAAGACGGGCCAGCCGCTGTTGCCGGGACGGAAGTAGAACTTCTCCCAGAACCCCTGCACTTGGGGGATATGGGTCTTGCGGTACTTGCCGAGGTAGGAGCCGTCCGCGTCGATCACGGCGGCGGTGTTGTACAGGACACCCGGCTGCTCCTCCTCGTACATCGGCAGCACGAGGACGATGCCCAGCTCCTTGGCGAGTGCCTGGAAGCGGCGGACGGTCGGGCCCTCGGGGATCTGCTCGGCGTACTCGTAGAACGCCTTGTCCTGCACCTGGCAGAAGTACGGCCCGTAGAACAGCTCCTGGAAGCACAGCACTTGAGCACCCTGCGCGGCCGCGTCGCGGGCCGCCTGCTCGTGCACCTGGATCATCGATTCCTTGTCGCCGGTCCAGGCGGTCTGGAAGAGGGCGGCACGGATCACTTTGCTCATCGGGACCTCCGGTCGCTCGGTGTGCGAGGAGCCTAGGAAGTCCTGAACATCGGTTTGAGTTGCACGGTGTCACGTCTGCGGGCGTGCGGCGTGTCACGGTGTCACCCTGTCGTGGTCCCATGTTTCACCGCCGTTTTCCCAGGTCGTGCCAGGTTTCAGCTTTGTTGCGCGTCGTGCGCGAGGAGTGCGATGTGCACGGATGCGGCCTGTTCGAAGTCGTCGAGGTCCACACCGAGCCGCGTCTGTATCGCCTCCAGGCGGCGGTAGAGCGCGGGCCGCGAGACATGGTGGAGCTGGGCGGTGCGGGACTTGTTCCGGCCGGTCGCGAGATACGTCCGCAGCACGGCCAGCATGTCCTCGTCCGCCGCGCACAGCAGCCCGTCCAGCTCTCGCTCCGCGAACGACTGGACCTGCGGGTCGTCGCGCAGCAACCGGATCAGGCCGCGCAGATGCACGTCCTTGAGGCGGACGACGGCCGGGAGGTCGAGGGCGGCCGAGGAGTCGGCGACGGCATCGGCGACGTGCTGGGCCTCACGCAGCCCGGCGGGCACGTCGTCCCAGGCGGTACGGGCGTCCGCGGCGGCCACGACGGTCCGGGCGCCCGCCGACTCGGTACGTACCCGGCCCGCGAAGTTGGCGGCGAGCACCACGGCGTCCTGGTCCCGGGCGAGGCTGAGCAGCACCGCGGTGGCCCCGTCGGCGAGCTCGGCGACGATCCCGGACAGCCCCAGCATCCGCAGCACCCGCTCCAGTCGGTCCGCCTCGCCGTCCCGCACGACCAGCGGCACAAAGGTGCGCCGGTTGACCGGCAGTCCGGCGGCCCGCGCGCGAGGCAGCAGTTGCCTCGCCGGTACGACCCCGCTGACCAGGTCCGTCAGCAGGCTCTGCGCGGACTGCTCCTCCCACGTGTGCGCGGAGCTGCCGCCGAGCATGCGGTGCAGGACCAGGGCCTCGGCCGCGCGCTCGGCGAGCAGCCGTCCGGTGGCGGTGTCGCCGCGGTGCCCGCACAGCATGATCTGGCCCCAGCGCTCACCGCGTCCGCCCAGTTCGGCGCGGATCCAGCCGTCGCCCTCGCTGCCGCCGGCCTGCCGGGCGATGCGCTCCCAGTCACGCAGCACGTCGTCCACGGCCGACCGCTCCCCCGCCGTGGCGAGGACGCGGTGGGCGAGGTTGGTGACGACGACGGGGCAGGCACTGTGCGAGGCGACCTCGTCGAGCAGGCGTTGCAGCGGGGCGCCCGCGGTGATGAGTCCGGTCAGGGCGGTCCGTACGGACTCCGAGAGGCTGACCGCGGCGAACTTCCGCCGGACGAGGCGGGACTGGACCTCCTCGGTCAGTTCGGCGAAGGGGAACGGGCGGTGCAGGACGACCATGGGCAGCCCGCACCGCTCGGCCGCCCGGCGCATCACCTCCGGCGGGGCGGGGAACGCCCGGCCGAGACCCAGCACGACGGCCGCGGCCTCGGCCCGGTACAGGGACCGGATGTACTCGGCCTGCTTGTCCTCGTCGCCGGCGAGCAGCACCCCGGTGGTGAGCACCATCTCGCCGCCGCTGAGCATCACCCCGACGTCCGGTGCCTCGGCGACATGCACCCAGCGCACCGGCCGGTCGAGCTGGCCGGCGCCGGCCACCACCTCGGGCTCACCGGCCAGCACCCGCTCCAGGGTGAGGACCTGCCGGACCGACAGAGCGGGTTCCAGGGGCTCCGGGGTGGTGGTCATGGGGTGTTCCCTTGCTCAGGTACTCACTTGGGTCTGCTAGATGCTCCTCAGAGCGTTCTCGAGGATCGCGGCGCCTTCCTCGGCCTCCGCGACGGTGAGGGACAGCGGCGGGGCGATGCGCAGGGAGGTGGTGTCGTGGCCACCGCCCTTGCCGATGAGGAGGCCGCCCGCGCGGGCCGCCTCCAGCACGGCGGACGCGGCGGCGGGGTCGGCCTCGTCGGTGCCGGGCCTGGTGAGCTCGATGCCCAGCATCAGGCCCCGGCCGCGCACCTCCCTCACATGCGGCACCTGCGCCGCGACGGCCCGCAGCCGCTCCAGGAGCAGCCCGCCGACGCGCCGGGCGTTGCCCTGGAGGTCGTGTTCCAGCAGGTAGGACAGGTTGGCGAGGCCGGCCGCCATGGTGATCTGGGTGCCGCCGAAGGTCGAGATGCTGTTGGAGTCCAGGCAGTTCATGATCTCGGCGCGGGCGACGACCCCGCCGATGGACATGCCGTTGCCGATGCCCTTGGCGAAGGTCAGTATGTCCGGCGGTCCGGAGCGGCCGTGCGCCTGCCAGCCCCAGAAGTGGTCGCCGGTGCGGCCCCAGCCGGTCTGCACCTCGTCGGCGATCCACAGGATGCCTCGCTCGGCGAGCACCTCGCGGAAGGCGGCGTACAACCCGTCCGGGCCCGAGGTGAAGCCGCCGACACCCTGGATGGGCTCGGCGATGAGGGCGGCCGGCGGGCGGGTGTGGCCGAGGAGGTCCTTGAGGTCGTCGACGCAGGCCGCGATGAAGTCGGCGTCGCTGAGATCGGCGTACGGCCCTCGGGTGCGAACGCCGCCGTGGACGTACAGCGTCTGCAGCGGCGACAGCGAGGTGGGCGACCAGCCGCGGTTGCCGGTGATGCCGACCGCGCTGAAGGAGCGGCCGTGGTAGCTGTTGCGCATCGCGAGGACCGTGTTGCTCTGCCGGTAGGTCGTCGCGAGCAGCAGGGCGGTGTCGTTGGCCTCGGTGCCGGAGGTGGTGAAGAACACCCGGGCGTCCGGGATTCCGCTCAACTGGGCGATGCGCTCGGCGAGTTCGACCATGGGCCGGTTGAGGTACAGGGTGGAGGAGTGGATGATCCGCCCGGCCTGCTCGCTCACCGCCTTGGTGACCTCGGGCAGCGCGTGCGCGGTCATCGTGGTGAGGATGCCGCCGAAGAAGTCGAGGTACCGCCTGCCCTCGGCGTCCCAGACGTGCCGGCCCTCCCCGTGGGTGATCTCCAGCGGCTCCTCGTAGTAGAGGGCGAGCCAGTCCGGCATGACGGCTCGGTGGCGTCCCATCAGGTCCTTGGTCACGGCTGCACCAGTCCTTCATAGGCGTCGGGGCGGCGGTCGCGGTAGAAGGCCCACTGCTGCCGCACTTCGTCGATCAGGTCGAAGTCGAGGTCGCGCACGACGAGCTCCTCTTCCTTGTCGCTGGCGGTCTCCCCCACGAACTGCCCGCGCGGGTCGACGAAGTACGACGTCCCGTAGAAGTCGTTGTCCCCGTACTCCTCGACGCCGACCCGGTTGATCGCGGCGACGAAGAACTCGTTGGCGACGGCGGCGGCCGGCTGCTCCAGTCGCCAGAGGTAAGAGGAGAGCCCGCGGTGCGTGGCCGACGGGTTGTAGACCAACTGGGCGCCGTTCAGACCCAGTTGCCGCCAGCCCTCCGGGAAGTGACGGTCGTAGCAGATGTAGACGCCCACCTTGCCGACGGCGGTCTCGAAGACGGGCCAGCCGATGTTGCCGGGCTTGAAGTAGTACTTCTCCCAGAAGCCCTTGACCTGCGGGATGTGGTGCTTGCGGTACTTGCCGAGGAAGGTGCCGTCGGAGTCGATCACCGCGGCGGTGTTGTAGTAGAAGCCGGACTGCTCGACCTCGAAGACGGGCACGACGATCACCATGCCGGTCTCCCTGGCCAGCTCCTGCATGCGACGCGTGGTCGGCCCGTCGGGTACCGGCTCGGCCCAGCGGTAGTGCTCCGGGTCCTGGACCTGACAGAAGTAGGGAGCGTTGAAGACTTCCTGGAAGCCGATGATCTTGGCGCCCTGCCGGGCCGCCTCGCGTGCGTGCTCCTCGTGTTTCGCCACCATGGACTCGGTGTCGCCGGTCCAGGTGGCCTGGACCAGAGCGGCGCGTACGACGTTGGCCATGAGCTGCTCCTTCGACGGGACGTCAGAGCCTCTACGCCCGTAGAGGGGGGCCGTAGAGGCTCGAAAGTAAGCCCCTGGAACAGCCTTGCCAAGACCATCGTCGTTAACCCGCTGAGTCGATCAGGTTTCACCCTCCTGTGGGTGATGGATGGGGCCGGTGGGAGGGGTGCGACGCGTGGTGCGGGCGGGTGTCAGGCACTGAAGCCGGCGACCCGGAGGGCGTGGACGAGATCCCACTGACACTCGTCGGAGACGCCCTGGGCGGCCGCCAGCAGGAGCGGTACGAGTGTCCTCGGGTCGGCCGCGGCACTGCGGGCGGCCTCCTCCGGGGTGCGGACACGGACGTACGCGTTCAGCAGCGCCCGGACCTCACGGCCCCGTCGCTCGCCGGCCAGCCCCAGCACGGCCTGCCCTATCTCGGAGGCGGGCCGCAGCACGCCCTGCCGCAGGATCCGCTCCCCGTCCTCGGCACGCCCCGCCGCGGTCAGCGCGTCGGCGGCGGCGACCAGCTGCTCGGCGGGCAGCGAGGCGGCCTCCCACAGCAGGGTCGCCCAGTCCGCCCCGAGCCCGGCGCGCTGCATCTCGGCGGCGAGCAGCGGAAGGCGTACGGCGGGCCAGTGCGCGGCCTCGACGAGCAGTACGTGCGCCTCGCCGCTGCGCCCTTCGGCCCGCAGCCGTACCAGCGCCTCGACGGTGCCGACGGTCTCCTGTCGGTCCGTGGGGTCCATCGCCGCGGCCGGCGACTGCCGTTCCGGGGTGCCGGACGCCTCTTCGGCGGCCCCGGCGAACCGGGCCCCGCGCGGGGTGCGGCGGGCGGTGACGGTCTCAGCGGGGAGCGTCGGCAGGACGGGCTCGGCGGTCGGCGGTACGACGACGGGGGCGGCCTCCTCCTCGACGATGCCGGCGAAACGGGCACTGCCTCGGCGGCGCTTGCGCTGTTTCGGCGTGGCGGCCGGTTCGGGGACGGCGCCGGGCGACGCGGGGTCGGCGGCGGGGTTCGCCGTATGCCACTGGACGGCGTCCTCCGAGGACTCCGTCCGTTCCTGGGGCCGACCCGCCGCCTCGGGCGCCGTCCGCCCCTCCCCCTGGTGCGACCCGCCCGGGAATCCGCTGCCATGGGAGCCCGTCCAGCCTGGCCTCGTACCGTCCGTCCCGGTCGTGTCCACCACGGGCCCGTCGCTCCCGAACGCACCGCCCTCGAAGCCGCTCGCCGTGAACTCGTCGCCCCCGAACCGCCCGTCGTCGACGCCGAAAACTGCCGCGTCGCCCATCCGGCCCCGCCGCATCGCGTACCCCCGGGCACCCGCCGCCCGGCGGTCCAGGTCGGCCATCCGGGAGCGGAGCTCGGCGCACCGCGCGGTCGCCCGTTCGTGGTCGTCGCCGGCCCAGGCGAGGTCGAGGCGGATGGTGTCGACCTCCTCCCGGCCGGCCGCGGCGGCGAGCGACCGGCCCAGCTGGGCCTGCCGTTCGGCGGCGTACCGCTGTTCGCGGAGCATGACGTCGAGGCGGTCGCCGAGGGCGTCACGACCGCCGGGACGGGCGTCGTAGGCGGCGAGGGCGGCGGTGTGCAGGGCGCGGGCGCGTTCCGTCTCGGGGCCGGTGCCGCCGGGGCCGTACTGGGCGGAGAGGTCGTGCAGCAGGGACTCCACGACGTCCCAGGGCGGCACCTCACGTCCGTCGAGGCAGGCCCGCATGCCTTCCGGGTCGCGTTGCCAGAACACCCCGCACCAGCCGGCGCCCTGATCCAGGCGCGCCATGAGGCCGTCCAGGTAGTTCATGAACTCCCGCACCCGATCCGGGAGTTGATCCACTGACATCTCAACTCCCGCCAGACCGGAGCACTCCGGTCCATTAGGCAACACCAGCTGTGTTACGGGCGCGCTACGGGAAGTTTTCCGACTGGACGCAGAGTACGCCGCACCTGCCGGAAAGTGACGTGCGCGCCCCTCAGGCGGCAGCCTCGACAACCGGCGTGCACTGTCCGGCCAGTTCGTCCATCGACAGCCCGAGGGCGTCAGCCAGCACGGCCACGGTGAAGAAGGCCGGGGTGGGCGCCCGGCCGGTCTCGATTTTGCGCAGCGTCTCGGCGGAGATACCGGCGCTCGCCGCGACCTCCGACATGCTGCGGCCGCCGCGGGCCTCGCGGAGCAGCCGGCCGAGCCGCTCGCCACGTTCACGTTCTGCGGGGGTGAGAGGGGTGCGCACCATGGCACCCATTCTAATACCGCCCCCGCCCGGCGCCCCCATCCATCACCCCATCCCTCACCCTGTCCCTCGCCCTATTCAAATACCGGTATAGTAATTGGCATGGTGGAGTTGAAGACGGACACGTCGATCGATGCGATGTACGAGGCCGGACAGGTCGTGGGCCAGGCCCTCACGGCCGTGCGCGAGGGCGCCGGCGTAGGGGTTTCCCTGCTGGAGCTGGACGCGGTGGCGCGCGAGGTGCTGCGTGGGGTCGGGGCGACCTCGCCGTTCCTCGGCTACCGCCCCTCGTTCGCCCCCGTCCCCTTCCCCGCCGTCCTGTGCACGTCGGTGAACGACGCGATCATGCACGGCATCCCGACCGACTACCGCCTGCGCGACGGCGACCTGGTCTCCGCCGACTGCGGCGCCGAACTGGGGGGCTGGGCCGGCGACTCGGCGCTCAGCTTCACCGTCGGCAGGGCGCGCCCGGCCGACGTACGCCTGATCGAGACGGCGGAGCGGGCGCTGGCGGCGGGCATCGAGGCGGCCGTGGTCGGCAACCGCATCGGCGACATCGCGCACGCCATCGGCTCGGTGTGCCGGTCGGCCGGGTACGGCGTCCCGGACGGCTTCGGCGGGCACGGCATCGGCCGCAAGATGCACGAGGACCCCTCGGTGCCGAACGAGGGACGCCCGGGCCGGGGTATGCCGCTGCGGCACGGCATGGTCCTCGCCATCGAGCCGATGGTCATCGCGAGCGGCAGGGACGGCTACCACGCGGCTCCGGACGGCTGGACCCTGCGCACCAACGACGGCTCCCGCGCGGCCCACGCGGAGCACACGGTGGCGATCACGGACGCCGGGCCGCGGATCCTCACCGCACGCTGAGCCGTGCCGCACGGCTCAGCACCCCAGTTCCCTGAAGGTGCCCCCGGCCACCGTTCGTGCGAAGGTGTTCGAGAACGCGCGGCCAGGTGTAACCGGCTTCCGCCCGGGTTACCCGACTCCGGCACGTCGATCAGCGAGGGCGACCCTGCCCGCGCAGGGAAGCCGGATGGGAACGCCATGACCAGCGGCTTCAGTGGTCCGGAAGACTACGACCCCTTCGGGGAATTCCTCGCCCGCTTCTTCGGCGGACCCCGCCCCGGCCCCCGCCAGATCGACATCGGCCGTCTGCTCAGCCAGCCGGCCCGGGAGCTGGTGCGGGGCGCCGCCCAGTACGCCGCCGAACACGGCAGCCGCGACCTGGACACCCAGCATCTGCTGCGTGCCGCGCTGTCCGCCGAGCCGACCCGGACTCTGCTCACCCGGGCCGGCGCGGATCCCGACTCGCTGGCGACGGAGATCGACGAGCGCTCGGGCCCGGTACAGCACCCGCCGGGCGAGGGCCCGCCGCCGACGTCGCTGTCGCTGACCCCGGCCGCCAAGCGCGCCCTGCTGGACGCGCACGACCTGGCCCGCACCCGAGGCGCCGGCTACATCGGCCCGGAGCATGTGCTCAGCGCCCTCGCCTCGAACCCCGACTCGGCGGCGGGGCACATCCTCAACGCGGCCCGCTTCGCCCCCTCCGGCATGCCGCCCGAGGCCCCGGACGGGGGCCGGCCCCGCGAGCGCACCGACCAGCGCCCGCGCGTCGACACCGGCACGCCCACCCTCGACAAGTACGGCCGCGATCTCACCGACCTCGCCCGCCAGGGCCGTATCGACCCGGTGATCGGCCGCGACGAGGAGATCGAGCAGACCGTCGAGGTGCTCTCCCGGCGCGGCAAGAACAATCCGGTGCTGATCGGCGACGCGGGCGTCGGCAAGACCGCGATCGTGGAGGGCCTGGCCCAGCGGATCGCCGACGGCGACGTCCCCGACGTGCTCAGTGGGCGCCGGGTCATCGCGCTGGACCTGAGCGGAGTGGTCGCCGGCACCCGTTACCGGGGCGACTTCGAGGAGCGGCTCACCAACATCGTGGACGAGATCCGCGCGCACTCCGACCAACTGATCGTCTTCATCGACGAACTGCACACCGTGGTGGGCGCCGGAGGCGGCGGCGAGGGCGGTTCCATGGACGCCGGGAACATCCTCAAGCCGGCCCTCGCCCGCGGCGAACTGCACGTCGTGGGCGCGACGACGCTGGAGGAGTACCGCAGGATCGAGAAGGACGCGGCGCTCTCCCGCCGCTTCCAGCCGATCCTGGTCCCCGAGCCGACCCCCGCCGACGCGATAGAGATCCTGCGCGGCCTGCGCGACCGCTACGAGGCCCACCACCAGGTCCGCTACCGCGACGAGGCACTCGTTGCCGCCGTGGAGCTGTCCGACCGCTATCTCACCGACCGCCGTCTGCCGGACAAGGCGATCGACCTGATCGACCAGGCGGGCGCCCGCGTGCGGCTGCGCGCGCGGACCAAGGGCACGGACGTACGGGCCATGGAGCGCGAGGTCGAGCAGCTGACGCGGGACAAGGACCAGGCCGTCGCCGACGAGAGCTACGAGCAGGCGACGCAACTGCGTGACCGTATCGTCGAGTTGAAGCAGCGCATCGCCGAGGCGGGCGGCGATGGGGAAGTCGACGAGGGTATGGACCTGGAGGTCACGGCCGAGGCCATCGCGGAGGTCGTGTCGCGGCAGACCGGCATCCCGGTGAGCAGCCTCACCGAGGAGGAGAAGGACCGGCTGCTCGGTCTGGAGGAGCATCTGCACGAGCGGGTCGTCGGGCAGGACGAGGCGGTGCGCGTGGTCTCCGACGCGGTGCTGCGTTCACGGGCCGGACTCGCCAGCCCCGACCGGCCGATCGGCAGTTTCCTCTTCCTCGGCCCGACCGGCGTCGGCAAGACCGAGCTGGCGCGGGCGCTCGCCGAGGTGCTGTTCGGCAGCGAGGAGCGCATGGTCCGCCTCGACATGAGCGAGTACCAGGAACGGCACACGGTCAGCCGGCTGATCGGCGCCCCGCCCGGCTACGTCGGCCACGAGGAGGCGGGACAGCTCACCGAGGTGGTGCGCAGGCACCCGTACTCGCTGCTGTTGCTCGACGAGATCGAGAAGGCCCACCCGGACGTCTTCAACATCCTGCTGCAGGTCCTGGACGACGGCCGGCTGACCGACTCGCAGGGCCGGACGGTCGACTTCACCAACACGGTCATCGTGATGACCAGCAACCTCGGCTCGGAGGCGATCAGCCGGGGCGGCACCGGGATCGGGTTCGGCTCGGGTGACGAACAGGCCGACGAGGAGGCGCGCAGTGAGCGGATCCTGCGGCCGCTGCGCCAACACTTCCGGCCCGAGTTCCTCAACCGCATCGACGAGATCGTCGTCTTCCGCCAACTGACCCCCGGGGAGCTGGAGCGGATCACCAACCTGCTGCTCGACAAGACCCGCCGGCTGCTGCACGCCCAGGGGGTCTCGGTCGAGTTCACCGGCGCGGCCGTCGAATGGCTCTCCGAGCGCGGCTACCAGCCCGAGTACGGCGCCCGCCCGCTGCGCCGCACCATCCAGCGGGAGGTTGACAACCAGCTCTCCCGGCTGCTGCTGGACGGCCGGATCGGCGAGGGCGGCCGGGTGACCGTGGACGTGGCGGACGGGCGGCTGGCCTTCCGTACGGAAGAGCTGCCGCCCGCCCCGGAGTTGTGAGCCGACGGGTGCGGTGCGGCGCCAGGTCGTGTCCGCAAAGTCCCGTCGTCCGCCCGGAGGGCGGGCGCCGTGGGGCAGGCGGGACTTTGCGGACACGGCCTAAGGCGCCGGCCGCACCACCATCGCCGAGCCGCCGCCCCGCCTTACCTTCTCGGCGGCGGCCAGCCACTTGCCGTCGGGCAGCCGCTGTACGCCCGTGGCCGCACCGATCTCGGGATTGAGCTTGAAGGAGTGCCCGATGGCCTCCAGCTGGGCCTTCGCCGCACTGTTGTAGAGCCCGG
This sequence comes from Streptomyces sp. NPDC111802, assembly GCF_055634335.1. NCBI lineage: Bacteria > Bacillati > Actinomycetota > Actinomycetes > Kitasatosporales > Streptomycetaceae > Streptomyces > Streptomyces sp. NPDC111802. The sequence goes on from NZ_JBVKCZ010000031.1 coordinate 28,289, forward strand.
GTTCCAGTTCGGTCTGGGCGGCGTTGCGCTGGCTGGCGCGCGGCGCGGCGATGGCGTCGACGAGCGGCAGCCCCCGGTCGAGGAACCCGGTGAGCGACTGCAGCACAGTGGTGATGATGGTGGCGCCACCCGGTGAACCGAGCGCCACCACGGGCTTGTTGTGCTGGTCGAGGACGATCGTCGGGGACATCGAGGAGCGCGGTCGCTTGCCCGGGCCCGGCAGGTTCGGGTCGTGGACGGCGGGGCTCGCCGGGGCGAAGGAGAAGTCCGTCAACTCGTTGTTGAGCAGGAAGCCCCGGCCCGGGACCGTGATGCCGCTGCCGCCGGTCTGCTCGATGGTGAGCGTGTAGGAGACGACGTTGCCCCACTTGTCGGCCACGGTGAGGTGGGTGGTGCTGTCGCCCTCGTAGGTGGTCGGGGCGGCGGTGCCGCTCGCGTCGCAGGCCGCCGGGTGGCGCGGGTCGCCCGGTGCGACCGGGCTCTTGAGCACCGCGTCGTCCTTGATCAGGCATGCCCGCGAGTCGGCGTACCGCTGCGACAGCAGCTCCTTCGTCGGTACGTCCTCGAAGGCGGGGTCGCCGACCCAGCGCCCGCGGTCCGCGAACGCGACACGGCTGGCCTCGATGTAGCGTTGCAGGTACTGGATCTCGCTCGCCTTGGAAAGGTCGGTGTTCTCCAGGATGTTGAGGGCCTCGCCGACGGTCGTGCCGCCGGAGGAGGAGGGCGCCATGGAGTAGACGCCGAGACCGCGGTACGACGTCTTCGTGGGCGCCTGGAACTTGACGCGGTAGGCCGCGAGGTCCTTGGCGGACAGGTCGCCGCGGCGGGCCTTCCAGCCGGAGGCCGGGTCCACGGGCGGGTTGTCGACCGTGTCGACGATGTCCTCGGCGAGGTCCCCGCGGTAGAGCGTGCCGACGCCCTCGCGCGCCAACTCCGCGTAGGTACGGGCGAGGTCGGGGTTCTTGAAGGTGGCGCCGACGACCGGCAGCGCGCCGTTCGGCAGGAACAGCTTCGCGGTGTCCGGGAAGTAGCGGAACCGGGTCTCGTTGGCGGCGGTCTGCGAGCGGAAGGTGCCGTCGACGGTGAAGCCGTCGCGGGCGAGGCGCTCCGCGGGCTGCAGCACTGAGCGAAGGCTCTTGCTCCCCCACTCGTCCAGCGCCTTCTGCCAGGTGGCGGGCGTGCCCGGGGTGCCCACGCTCAGGCCGCTGCTGACGGCCTCGGCGAACGGGATCGCGGTGCCGTTCTCCGTGAAGAGGCCGGAGTCGGCGGTCAGTGGCGCGGTCTCCCGGCCGTCGATGGTGCGCACCGTACCGGACCGGGCGTCGTAGTGGACGAAGTAGCCGCCTCCGCCGATGCCGGCGGAGTAGGGCTCGGTGACACCGAGCGCGGCGGCCGTGGCGACGGCCGCGTCGACGGCGTTACCGCCCTTGCGCAGCACCTCGATGCCGGCCGCGGAGGCGTCCGCGTCGACGCTCGACACGGCGCCGCCGTAGCCCACGGCCACGGGAACCTTTTCGACGGGGCTCGTGGCGGGGCTGCTGTGCGACGCCGGGGGCGCCGCCGCTCCCACCGACACCACAGCGACCGAGATCGCCAGGACCGACAGTTTCCGCGCGACAGGGCGACGCATTCGCACCTCCAGTCAGGGACCGTTCGCGCAGCCTATTCGATCGGCATGCCCCCGTCAGCCTGCCCACGGCAGGCTCTCGTCGAACACCGGTTTGCGTTGGCCCGCTAGCATGCGCGCCCATGAATGACGACGTGCGCAACATCGTCCTGGGCGTGGTCGCGGCCGGTATCAGCGCCACGCTCGGCTGGCTCGCCCGCACCTACTTGTGGAAGCGCAGGCTCCGCCGCAAGCAGGCGTTCTTCGGGCTGCCCGACAACGCCGAGTCCCTGCTGGTGGTCAACCGCGGTGCGGGCGGGCCCGAGTTGACGGTGATGCGCTACGACGTGTTCGCGCTCCTCGAACTCGCCGCCCTGATCAAGGACTGCCACGCCAACGCGCAGATCATCCCGCACGACGCGGCACGCCAGGGCTTCGGCGAACGCACCGAGTTCTGCGTCGGCGGCCCGGCGTCGAACCGCCGCATGACGGCGCACCTCGCTTCCCTGCTGCCCGGTGTGCGGGTGAACGTCGACGCCGAACCCGGCCCGGACCGGGGTGCGTTCCAGATCGGCTCGGAGCGTTACCGGGTGGAGGTCGGCAAGGAGGAGTACGCGCTTCTCGCGCGGCTCACCGTCGGCGAGAGCCAGGGCCCGCGCCCGGTCTTCCTGTTCTGCGGGCAGACGTCGATCACCAACCAGGCCGCCACCCGCTATCTCGCCCGCAACCACGAGCGACTGACCCGCAAGCACGGGACCGGCTCCTTCGTGCTGCTGCTGAAGGTGGTCAACTCGCAGGCGTACGGCCCGGATGTGGTGGAGCTGGTCGCGGACGTCACCCGGGCGGCGCAGACTCCGCTGCCCACGCCGACGGCGGCTCCCCGCAACAGCCACCGCGCCTCCTGAGGTTCATCACATTCCACTAATCGTTACTGGCACGTAACTTACCGACGGGTTACTTGCGGTAAGAGGCCGCGGTTACCGTCGGGTCACTTTGCACTGACACGAGTGAGGAGTGCCCCGTGGGAAACCATCGCAAGGCCCTGCGTACGACCGCCGTGGGCGCCGTCTCCGCGACCCTGGTCGCCGGCAGCGCCCTCGGGTTCGCCCCCGCCGCCCAGGCCCAGACCAGCAGCGTCCGCTTCGTCGACATCACCGGCGACGGCGGCACCACCCTCAAGGCGAACGTCGTCACGCCGGCCGGCGCCGACGGCACCGGCCGCTACCCGCTGCTCGTCCTGCCCACGAGCTGGGGCCTGCCCCAGGTCGAGTACTTCGCGCAGGCCCAGAAGCTCGCCGACTCCGGCTACATCGTGGTCAGTTACAACGTGCGCGGCTTCTGGCAGTCGGGCGGCGAGATAGAAGTGGCCGGCCCGCCCGACATAGCCGACGCGTCCAGGGTCATCGACTGGGCGCTCGCCAACACCCCGGCCGACGCGAAGCACATCGGCATGGCAGGCGTCTCGTACGGCGCCGGTATCAGCCTGCTGACCGCCGCGCACGACAAACGGGTCAGGGCGGTCGCCGCCCTCAGCGGCTGGGCCGACCTCATCGGCTCGATCTACGCCGGCCGCACCCAGCACGTCCAGGCCGCCGCACTGCTGGACGGCGCGGGCCTGATCACCGGCCGCCAGAGCGCCGAAATCCGGCAGGTCTTCGACGACTTCTACGCCTCCAACCTGTCCAAGGAAAAGGAGCTCATCAACTGGGGGAAGAAACGTTCTGTCGCCACCTACGTGGACCAGCTCAACGACAGCGGCGCCGCGGTCATGCTGGCCAACGCCTGGGGCGACACGGTCTTCCAGCCCAACCAGTACGCGGACTTCTACGAGAAGCTGACGGGACCCAAGCGCCTGGAGTTCCGTCCCGGCGACCACGCCACGGCCGAGCTCACCGGGTTGTTCGGCCTGCCCAACGACGTGTGGACGGACACCGAGCGCTGGTTCGACCACTACCTCAAGGGCGAGGACAACGGCGTCAACCGCGAACTGCCGGTCCGGCTCAAGTCCCGTACCAGTGGCGGCTACGAGGGCTACCCGGACTGGAAGTCGGTCGGCGCGACGAACCGGAAGATCGCGCTCGCGGGTTCGACCAGGATCCACACGAACATCGACTCGGGAGCGAACGGCGGGGTCGTCTTCCTGTCCAGCATCCTCGATCAGGTGGCCCAACTGCCCCCGATGGCCTCGATCCCGCTGATCCCGCGGCTGTGGGCGGGCGTCTGGCAGTCGGAGAAGTACGCCACGGCCCAACGTGTGCGCGGCACCGCGAAGTTGCACACCACCGTCACCCCGACCAAGGAGAGCGGCACCCTCGTCGCCTATCTGTACGACGTGGGCCCGCTCGGCCTCGGCAAGCTGGTCAGCAACGCGCCGTACACCTTCCACGGACGTACGCCCGGACAGCCGTTCGGCGTCGACCTGGAGCTGTACTCCACGGCCTACGACGTCCCGGCAGGGCACCGTCTCGCCCTGGTCGTCGACACGGTCGACCCGCTCTACATCGAGCACAACCCGTCCGGCGCGCGGCTGACCTTCTCCTCGCCGGCGAACGACCCGTCGTACGTGTCGATTCCACTGCGCGAGCAGTGATCTCCGGCCGGCGCCGGACGGGTATGGCTCTGTGACTGCTGCCCCCTGCTGCCCCCGCGTCCAGGGGCCGTGGGGGGATCCCCACCCGGCAGCAGCGTCCCCGGACGTGGACGGGGCCACCGCCACGGCCTTGGGGACGGACGGAACATCGTAGTCGAGGTCGGTTCAGCTGCGTTGCGATGGCCGCAAACTATCCGGGCAGCGAGGGACTTATGGGGCGACACGCACTTTTCGGGCATTAGCCGTATTTATCCAGCCCTTACGCGAACCGTCCCACGGACCTCAGTCCTCCGAGACCTCCGCGTACAGCTGTGACAGCTCGGGCACGCCGCTCGCGGCCCACTCCCGCCCCGAGGCCACGACGTCGAACTCACGGCCGGAGGCGAGCCGGACGACCGGCTGGCCGTCCGGCCAGAACTCCCAGGCGGCTCCGGGAACGGTGCGCACGATGACGGTGCCGAGGTACAGCCCGGCGTCATTGCCCAGCCGGGTCAGGCTCTCCTCGTCGTCCCGCCAGCGCGGCAGCAGCTGATCCAGGGCCTCCAACGAGGCCACGGTGTCGTCGAGTTGGATCCCGGCCCTGGACGCGTGGGAACGCAGGAGTTCGCACTCGGAGAGCAGTTCGGCGATGCCCTCGGGGTCGGGGGCCCCGCGCTTCTCGTGCCGGTGACCCAGAAAAGGGATCTTCATACGCACAGCGTGTCATTCGCACTGCCTTGCGCACCACAGGCGCGCGGGCCGCCGATTCCGGTCGAGTTCACGCCGACTTCTGGCATGGCTCGTTGACGGGTCACGGGTGCCTCTCTACTTTCTCGATGCGTCCTGCGTCTCGTCTGAACGGCTCATGCGAACGGCTCATGTGAACAGCTGGTTTGAACGGTTGGTTTGAACGGCTCGACCGAAGTCGAGCTGAGGTCTCACCCGAACTTGTCATGTGCAGCGATACGCAGTCCTGAGCGGTCGTGAACGGGAGGAGTCGGCCGTGCGCCGATGTGTGTGGATTTCCGCGGTCGTCCTTGCCCTCTTCGCGGCCCTGGTGCCGGGAGTCTCCGCACAGGCCGCCGCCGAGCGCAAAGCCGTGCCGCTCCCGTTGGAGCGGCTCTTCGACAACGCGGCCGTCAGCGACGACGCCCGGCCCGCCGAGGCGGACCTGGACGGGTCGGGTGCCTCACTGTCGGCGCGGGACCTCACGGCCGCCGGCTGGACGCCCGGCCGCGCGCTCACGGTGCAGGGGGCGCGGCTGACCTGGCCGAACCGGCAGCCGGGCGAGCCGGACAACGTCCGGGCCGCCGGGCAGGACGTGCGGGTGACCGGGCGAGGCGACGCGCTGGCCTTCCTGGTGGCGGGTACGGCCGGTGCCGACGTCGGCGGCCCGGGGACGGTGCTGTACGCCGACGGCGCCCGGTCCGCCTACCACCTGACCGCCCCCGACTGGCGCACCGGCCCGCTCGCCACCAAGGCGGTCGCCCTGCCGCACATCAACACGCCCGGCGGGCAACTCATCGAGCGGGTGCGGCTGTACGTCATGACCGTGCCGATCCTGGCGGGCAGCCAGGTCGTGTCCGTACGGCTGCCGCAGGCGACCGGGATGCATGTGTTCGCGGTGGCGGTACGGGCCCCGGCCGCCGGCTGGACGGGGAGTTGGGCGACCGCGACGGGCGGCCATCCGACGGTGGGCCCGTGGACCGACCGGACGGTGCGCCTGGTCGTGCGCACCTCCGTCGGCGGGCCGCGGGTACGGCTGCGGTTCGACAACACCTTCGCGGCGGGGCCGGTGCGGATCGGGAGTGCCACGGTGGCGGTGCAGCAGTCGGGCGCGGCGGCGAAGGCGACGCCGGTCCGGGTGTCGTTCCGGGGCGCGGCGGGCGTCGAGATCCCGGCGGGGGCGCAGGCGTACAGCGACCCGCTCGGCTTCGGTGTGCCCGCGGACGGCAATCTGCTGGTGAGCTTCCATCTGCCGGGGACCGTGCCCGCGGCGCCCGTGCACCGGCTCGCGCAGCAGCGGTCGTATGTGAGCGCACCGGGCGACCACACGTTGGACGGCTCCGCCTCCGCCTACCCGACCGTCCTGACCAACTGGCCGCTGCTGACGGGTGTCGATGTGAGCGGTGGGCCGGGGTCGGTGGTGTTGCTGGGGGACTCGATCACCGACGGCGACAAGTCGACGACGGACGCCAACCGGCGGTGGCCCAATGTGCTGGCCACACGGCTGCTGAACCAGAGTGTGGTCCCGCACTATGGGGTGCTCAACCAGGGGATCTCGGGAAACCGTGTGGTCTCCGACCGCTATCCCGGAGACGGGCTCTCCACGGACACGGCCGGTGTGAGTGCACTGCACCGGTTCGACCGGGATGTACTGGCCCAGACCTCGGTGCGTACGGCGGTGGTGTTCGAGGGCATCAACGATGTGCGCTGGGGCACGACCGCGGAGCAGGTGATCGCGGGACTGCGGGAGATCGCGGACCGGGGGCACGAGCGGGGGCTGCGGATGCTGGCGGCGACGATCCTGCCGTGTGAGGGGGAATCGCTGTGCACAGCTGCCGCCGATGCCGAGCGGCTGGAGATCAACGCCTGGATCCGCGGCGCCGGGGTGTATGACGGCGTGCTCGACTTCGACGCCGTGGTACGGGACCCGGCGCGGCCGTCCCGCATCCTCCCCGCGTACGACAGCGGGGACCATCTGCATCCCGGTGACGCGGGGCTCGCCGCGATGGCCCGGTCGGTGGATCTGCGGGCGTTGACCCCGGCCGGTTAGTGCCGGACGCGGCTACACGTCCAGGTCCACGACCACCGGCGCATGGTCCGACGCGCCCTTGCCCTTGCGCTCCTCGCGGTCCACGTAGGAGTCGGTGACGGCCTTGGCGAACGGCTCGTTGCCGTACACCAGGTCGATGCGCATGCCTCGGTTCTTGGGGAAGCAGAGCTGGCGGTAGTCCCAGTAGGTGTACGGGTGCTCGTACTTGAGGGGGCGCGGGACCACGTCGGACAGGCCCGACTCGCGCAGGGAGGCGAGGGCGGCGCGCTCGGCGGGGGTGACATGGGTCAGGCCCTCGAAGGCGGCCACGTCGTAGACGTCGTCGTCCGTCGGCGCCACGTTGTAGTCGCCCATCACCGCGAACGGGCGGCTGCCGCCCGCGTCGCCGGCGACGGCGGCCTTGAGGGCCTCGAACCACTGGAGCTTGTACGCGTAGTGAGGGTGGTCCACCTCACGGCCGTTCGGCACATAGACCGACCAGACGCGGAGCGGGCCGCAGGTCGCGGAGATGGCGCGGGGCTCCACGACGCCGTCGAAGCCGGGGTCGCCCGGGAGGCCCTTGACGACCTCCTTGAGGCCGACGCGGGAGAGCACCGCCACGCCATTCCACCGGCCGGTGGCGTGGACCGCCGCCTCGTAGCCGAGGTCGCGCAGCGGGTCGATCGGGAACTGCTCCTCGGCGACCTTGGCCTCCTGGAGGCACAGCACATCGGTGCCGCTGCTCTCCAGCCAGGCCAGGAGCCTGGGCAGGCGGGCGGTGATCGAGTTCACGTTCCAGGTCGCGATGCGCATGCCTGACAACCTACCGGGCGGGACTGACAACCCGGCCCCGCCCGGGGTGGGCCCGGTCACAGCTCCGCGGAGTCCCCCGGCGTCAGACGCAGGTGCTCCGAGCCGCCCAGGCCGCCGATCTGGCGGTCGTAGATCGGGCGGGCCAGGTCGGTGAGCAGGGCGTCATGGATGTCGTAGGCACGCTGCGGTTTGACCTCGCGGACGTAGTCGATGACCTCCGCGATCTTGTTCCAGGGCGCCATGACCGGGAGCATCAGCGTCTCGACCGGGTGGTCGGGCACGGTGAGGGCGTCGCCCGGGTGGAAGACGCGGCCGGCGTCGACGAGGTAGCCGACGTTGGTGATGCGCGGGATGTCCGGGTGGATGACGGCGTGCAGCTCGCCGTGGACCTGGATGTCGAAGCCGGCGGCGGTGAAGGTGTCACCGTGGCCGACGGTGTGCACCCGGCCCGGGAAGGCCGCCGAGATCTTCTCCGCGACGGACTTCAGCGTCCAGATGTGTGCGGCCGGGTTGGCCTCCATGCCCGCCCGCAGCCGTGCCTCGTCGAAGTGGTCGGGGTGCTCGTGTGTGACGAGGATCGCGTCCGCGCCGACGGCGGCGTCCTCCTCGCTGAACCCGCCGGGATCCAGAACGAGCGTCTGTCCGTCCTTCTCGAGCCGGATGCAGGCGTGCGGCTTCTTCGTGAGCTTCATGGTTCCATCCTGGCGGTCCGTCGCGGCGCGCACCTGTTCCGGACGCTCACTCCTGCGGGGTGGTTTCTTCCCTTATGACCTTCTGGGCCACTCTGAAGGCGCTGTTGGCCGCCGGTACGCCGCAGTAGACGGCCGCCTGGAGCAGGACCTCCTTGATCTCGTCCGGGGTGAGGCCGTTGCGCAGCGCGGCGCGGACGTGGAAGGCGAGTTCGTCCAGGTGCCCGCCCGCGACCAGGGCGGTGAGGGTCACACAGCTGCGCGAGCGCCGGTCCAGGCCGGGTCTGTCCCAGATCTCGCCCCACGCGTACCGGGTGATGAACTCCTGGAAGTCCCCCGAGAAATCGTCCGCCTGCGCCAGCGCCCGGTCGACGTGCGCGTCACCGAGCACCTCGCGGCGGACCTTGATCCCGGACTCGTACGGGTCCGGCCGTCCCATCGTCTGCATCGGTACGACGGCCGGCGCGATCTCGGCGATGGGCGTGGGCTGCGGCGCCGGCGCGGCGGACAGGACCGGCTTGACGGGGGCGGCCACGATGGCCATCTGGCCGGTGGTGGAGTCGTAGGCGGGCTGCCAGGCGGTGGAGAAGTGCCGGACCAGCAGGTCGGTGACGGCGGCCGGCTGCTCGACCGGGACGAGGTGGGAGGCGCCGGGGACGACGGCGAGCCGGGCGTCCGGTATCCCGGCGACCAGGGTGCGGGCCTCGGCGGGGCCGGTGACCTGGTCGTCCGAGCCGACGAGGACCAGCGTGGGCACGGCGACCCCGGCCAGCTGCGACCGCACGTCGAACGAGGCGAGCGCCTCGCAGGCGGCGATGTAGCAGCCGGGGTCGGTGGTGCGCACCATCTGCACCGCCCACTCGGTGATGGCGGGCTGGGCGGCGGCGAAGCCGGTGGTGAACCAGCGGTCCGGCGAGGTACGGGCGATGGGGTCGAGGCCGTTCGTGCGCACGATCACGCCCCGCTGGCGGAACTCGTCGGCCGTGCCGAAGCGGGGCGAGGCGGCGATCAGCGCGAGTGAGGCGAGGCGCTCCGGGTGGCGCAGCGCGAGTTCGATGCCGAGCGCGCCGCCGAGCGCGCAGCCCGCGTAGCCGAAGCGCTGCACACCGAGCCTGTCGAGGGTGGCGAGCAGCCGTTCGGCGAGGTCGCCGACGGAGCCGGCCGGGTACGCGGGCGCGCCGCCGTGCCCGGGCAGGTCGAACCGGAAGACCCGCCACTGCTGGGTCAGTTCGGGGACCTGTCGGTCCCACATGTGCCAAGTGGTGCCCAGTGAGGGACCGAGGATCAGGACCGGGGCGTCTTCTGGCCCGTCAAAGCGGTATTGCAGGGTGTTCGTCGGTGTCTCACTCACCTGCCCGACCCTCTCATCTGTCACGAGATGTCACATCGCCGGGGTGGACCTGTCGGGCCTTGCCCCGCTCCGGCATGTACGCGTGGCCGTGTCGGCGGCGGGCCCTCCGGGCGCGCGCCCTCCTTCACTGTGGTGGCCCGGAGGAGACTCGGCGTGACTCACCTCGAAACCTCCCGGAATCCCGCCCAACAGCAGCTTGACCACCACACGGTGAACGCTTGGTGGAAGGCTTGGCCGTAGCCGGATGCTCTCCGGCTTGACGTACCACCGCTTGGTCGTCTTCACGTTCGCGCGCCGCAACGGAAATCCCGTAGTTCCGTCAGATGGGTGGCCAGTTTCGCAGCGCCGCGTCGGCCACCTGCTGGAGTTCGGAGCGGGTGGCGCCGCCGGCGGCCTGGACGGCGATGCCGTTCGACACGGTCATGAGGTATCGGGCGAGCAGTTCCGGGTCCGCGCCCCGAGGCAGATCACCCTCGTCGACAGCCCGCTGGAACCGGTCGCGGAGGCCAGCGCGGCCGTCGTCGCGCCAGGCGATCAGGGCGTCCTGGGCGGCCCGTCCGGAGTCACCGGCGGCCAGCGAGCCCTGTACACCCAGGCATCCGGCGGGGCAGCCGGGGCGGGTGGTCGTCCTGACCGAGCCGACGAGGAACGCCGTGGCCACCTCCCGGGCGCTCGACTCCTCCAGCGCGAGGGCCGCGTAGGCGGCGGGGCCTTCGGAGTAGCGCTCCAGGGCCTTGCGGAACAGTTGCTCCTTGTTGCCGAAGGCCGCGTACATGCTCTTGCGGGTGATGCCCATGAACTATCGGGAGTTCAAGCAATGGGACAGCTGGAAGGCAAGACCGCCGTCGTCACCGGTGGCGGCACCGGAATCGGCCTGGCCACCGCCGCGCGGCTGGCGTCCGAGGGCGCCCACGTGTTCATCACCGGCCGGCGCAAGGACGCGCTCGACAGGGCCGTCGAGTCGATCGGTTCCGCAGTCACCGCGATGCCGGGCGACATATCGGAGTCGGCCGACCTGGACCGGCTGTACGACGCGATCCGCGAACGAGGCCGGGGCCTGGACGTGCTGTTCGCCAACGCGGGCATGGCCACGCTCGCACCGCTGGCGCAGGCCACTGAGGAACAGTTCGATCAGATCTTCGGCGTCAACGTCCGGGGCACGCTGCTCACCGTGCAGAAGGCGCTGCCGCTGCTCAACGGGGGCGCCTCAGTGATCTTGAACGACTCCATCCGTGCCGACGACGGCTGGGAGAATTTCCGCCTGTACGCGGCGTCGAAGGCCGCGATCCGGTCCCTCGCGCGGACCTTGGCCAACGAGCTGAAGGGGCAGGGGCATCCGGGTCAACACCGTCGCGCCGGGCGCGATCGACACCCCCGGAGTCGACGCCGCCGTCGGCGAGGAGAACGCGGCCGCCGCCAAGGCGGACCTCGCGACGGGAGTGCCGATCGGCCGGATGGGACGCCCGGAGGAAGTCGCCGCCGCGGCGAGAACCAGTTCTGACCCCGCCACGCAGAGTCCCGACAGGCCCAGGCCCGACACGGTCACCTTTCCGGTAGGGGCGGGCGGCGGTGGGGCGCCCCCGGTGGGGGCGGTGCGACTGTCAGGTCGCATACTCGGGGATCGTTGGGATGCCGTGAGTGCGGTGACTGCTGCGACCGGTGCGCTGCTGGGCAGGTGGGAAGGCTGATGGGGGACATGAAGGACGCGAACGAACTGGTCGTGCCGGAAGTGGTGGACAGTCCCGCCCTTCGGACGCAGTCGAACAGCAGCCTGGCACGGTGGTTGCTGCGCCACCGGGTGCAGCCGGTCGGGCCGGCGGCGGGTGAGGGGCATGCCGAGCCGCAGGCCTGGTGGAAGGTGATGTGCCTGACGGGGGTGGACTACTTCTCCAGCCTGGCGTACGTGCCGGCGATCGCGGCACTGGCGGCCGGGGCGGTGTCGCCGTTGGCGACGCTGCTGATCGTGGCGCTGACACTGGTCGGGATGCTGCCGATGTACCGGCGGGTGGCCCGGGAGAGCCCGCACGGCGCCGGGTCGGTGGCGATGCTCGAGGATCTGCTGCCGTTCTGGTGGGGCAAGCTCTTCGTGCTGGTCCTGCTCGGCTTCGTGGCCACCTCGTGGATCATCACGATCACCCTGTCCGCGGCGGACGCCTCCGTCCACATGATGGAAAACCCCTATCTGCCCCATGCCCTGCACGGTCACGAGGTCGCCATCACGGTGGCGTTGTTGCTGGTACTCGGAGGGGTGTTCCTGCTCGGGTTCAGTGAAGCGGTCAGTGTGGCCATCCCGCTGGTCGCGGTCTTCCTGGTGCTCAACGCGGTGGTCATCGCCGTGGGGTTGGTGGATGTGTTCAGCACGCCGGGGGCGTTCTCGGCGTGGACGGACGCGCTCGGTGAGGGCGGTGGCGGATTCGGCGATCTGGTGAAGCCGGCGCTGGTGGCGTTTCCGCTGCTGGTGCTCGGTCTGTCGGGTTTCGAGACCGGGGTGAGCATGATGCCGCTGGTATCCGCCGACGGCGCCGATCCCGAGCAGCGGCTGCGCTCGCGGATCCGCAACACCCGCACGCTGCTGACCACCGCCGCGCTCATCATGAGCGTCTACCTGCTGTCCGCGAGCTTCGTGACCACGGTCCTCATTCCGCACAAGGAGTTCGAGCCCGGTGGCGGGGCCAACGGCCGGGCCCTGGCCTGGCTGGCGCACGAGAACGTCGGGGAGGCGTTCGGCACCGGCTACGACATCAGCACCATCCTCATCCTGTGGTTCGCGGGCGCGTCCGCGATGGCGGGGCTGGTCAACATCGTCCCGCGGTACCTGCCCGACTACGGCATGGCCCCGGAATGGGGACGCGCGGTACGACCCGTCGTGATGGTCTACACCGTCCTGTGCGTACTCATCACCATCGCCTTCGACGCCGACGTCGACGCCCAGGCAGGCGCCTACGCCACCGGCATCCTGGCCATGATGGTCTCCGGCGCCTTCGCCGTCACCGTCTCGGTCGTACGTCGCCGCCGGCGCGCGGCCGCCGCAGGCTTCGCGCTGCTCACCGCGATCCTCCTCTACGCCCTGGTGGCCAACATCGTCGACAAGCCCGACGGCATCACCATCTCCGGCATGTTCATCGCCGGCATCATCGCCGTGTCGCTGATCTCCCGGGTCTCGCGCACCACCGAACTGCGCGCCGACCGCATCGTCTTCGATGCGGACGCCCGCCGGTTCATCACCGACACCCTCGCCCACGACAACGCCATCAACATCATCGCCAACCGCCGCGAGGCCGGCGACGGCGCCGAGTACTCCGCCAAGGAACGCGAGCAGCGCGGCAGCAATCCGGTGCCCGCCCCGGCCGACGTGCTGTTCGTGGAGATCGACGTGGTCGACCCGTCCGACTTCAGCGAAACCCTTGCCGTACGCGGCGTCGAAGTCGACGGCTACCGAATCCTGCGTGCCGAGGCCCCGGCCGCGCCGAACGCCATCGCCGCAATCCTGCTCGCCCTGCGCAACGCCACCGGCGTTCAGCCGCACTGCTACTTCGCGTGGGCCGAAGGCAGCCCGCTCATGCACATGTTCCGCTACTTCCTGCTCGGCCGCGGCGACACCGCCCCCGTCACCCGCGAAATCATCCGCAGCAACGAACCCGACCCCGATCGCCGACCCGGCATCCACGTCGGCGGCTGACCCTCGCACCACCCCACCGCCTGGCACAGACCTGGTCCACTGACGGCCCGTCAGCCGTCCATCGATGCTTGATCCTGCTCGGAACTGCTTCCTATCGAGCACATATTGACATGGACCAGCCAAGCCCGCCAGAGTCATGCCCCGACAGTCCGCACAGTCCCGACAGTGCACCGGTAGTGATGCAAGCCACCCCACCGAGGAGTGTTGCCGTCATGTCCGAAACCCCCGCTGTCTCACGCCGACTGCTCCTGGGCGGAGCCGTGGCCACCGGCGCGCTCGCGGCAGGAATGACCGCCGCCGCGCCGACCGCGTCCGCCGCGACCGGACAGGCGCCCCGCCGCCCCGGACAGAAGTCGATGATCGGCGTGCCCTACGAGGTCCACAGAACCGTCCGCGTCGCTGTCATCGGCCTGGGGAACCGCGGCGGAGGCATGGTCACGGGCTGGGCGGCCGTACCAGGCTGCACCGTGACCGCCGTCTGCGACATCCGCGCCGACCGCGCGCGACGCGTGGCCGACCGGCTGGTGAGCAAGGGCGAGCCCCGCCCCGCCGAGTACGGCGGATCGGCCGACTCCTACGCCAAGATGCTCCAGCGCGACGACATCGACCTGGTGTACGTCGCCACGCCGTGGGAGTTCCACTACGAGCACGGCAGGGCCGCACTGCTGAGCGGCAGGCACGCCGTGGTGGAACTCCCCGTCGCGACCGAACTGCGTCAGCTGTGGGACCTCGTCGACACCTCCGAGCGCACCCGCAGGCACCTGTTCCTCGCCGAGAACTGCAGCTACGGCCGCAACGAACTGGCCATGCTGAGGATGGCGCACGCCGGTCTGTTCGGCGACATCACCGACGGCCATGGCGGCTACCTCCACGACCTGCGTGAACTCCTGTTCTCCGACACGTACTACACCGACTCCTGGCGGCGGCTGTGGCACACCCGCAGCACCGCCTCGCTCTACCCCATGCACGGGCTGGCCCCGATCGCGGCGGCCATGGACATCAACCGCGGCGACCGGATGACCACCCTGCGCGCCACCGCGACCGCTCCGAAGGGACTGGCCGACTACCGCGAGCGCTTCGTCCCCCGGGACCACCCGTCCTGGAAGGAGACGTACATCAACGGTGACCTGGTCACCTGCCTCATCGAGACCGAGCAGGGCAGGATCATCCGGGCCGAGCACGACGTGAGTTCACCGCGGCCGTACAGCAGGATCAACACCCTCGCCGGCAGCCGCGGGATCGTCGAGGACTACACCGGACCCGCCCCGACCGGCGCGCGCGTCTATCTCGAACCCGACCACGGCGGCCACACCTGGCGCGACTTCGCCGACTACCGCAAGGAGTTCGACCACTGGCTGTGGCGGAAGGTCGGCGACGACGCCGCGAACAACGGCGGCCACGGTGGCATGGACTACGTCCTGCAGTGGCGCACCGTCCAGTCGATGCGCGCCGGGCTGGTGCCCGACATCGACGTGTACGACTCGGCCGCCTGGTGCGCTGCGGTCCCGCTGAGCGCCGCGTCCCTCGCGAGGCGGGGCCGCCCGGTCGAGATCCCGGACTTCACCCGCGGCGCCTGGGCCGGCAAGCGTCCCGGACTCGACTCCAGCCCGACGGAAATGCCGCCCGTCGGCTGAACCGACGCCTCCGCGGGCAGGCGTCAGCACGGCCTGCGCCAGGCGTCCAGTTCCAGCCTCTTGCGCATCGACGAGAGGCGCAGCTTGCGGGACCCCTCGCAGAAGCGGGACGTGGGCTGGGCGTACTCCACGTGGAAGACCGCCTTGCCCGCCGTGGTGAACGGTGCGAGGCGCGCGCACTCGTCGTACTGCGCGCACTCCTCGTTGACCGCGAAGTCGAAGTCGGCGACCAGCTGCGGGATTTGGGGCAGATCGTTCTTCAGGCCCACCGCGAGCCCACGCCTGTGCGCGGCGGCGGCGATCATGCGGTTGTAGCGGAGCTGGTCGTGGGCGGTGAGCGGGAACCCCGTCTTGTTGCCGTAGCCCTCGACCAGGTCCGGTTCGACCGCGTCGAAGCCTTTGTCCCGGCACATGTCGAAACGGCGTTCCATGATGGGCCGCAGCACCTCCAACCGGCGGATGTCCAGCCAGCGTTCGCCGTGCCAGCCGTTGGGGCTGCCGAGCACGGAGCGGGGGAAGGCACGTCGGTCGGGGCGGTAGTCCTCCCAGGCGCCGACGTTGACGTAGCAGATCACCTTGCGGCCGTCCCGGTGCAGGCGTGCGACGTCGTCGGCGCTGTTCTCGAATCCGTCGATGTCGTAGACAGGGACGTCGACGGACGGGTCGACCCTGCCGTCGAGCTGCCACTGCCACGCCAGCCCGGGACGTGGCTGCCAACGCGCGCCGGGGATGGGGGCGGATGCGGGGCCTTCGGCGCACGCGGCCAGGGTGATCAGGGACAGCAGGGTCGCCATGACGGCCGAGACCGTCCGCCTCAACGGTCCGCCTCCGCCAGCGCGGGCGTCAGGCGGGACCACGGGTTGGGCAGGTCTCCCGTCACCGGCCCGCTGACACCCGCGCCCCGCTCCCTCGCCGTCCTCATGGCGAGCGGCACGAGCGGTTCGGGTACGCCGTAGACCAGATGGCACAGCCGCTCGGCGGGCAGCCGCTCGGTCCACGAGGGGCGGCTGAAGTCCGACACATATCTCGACCAGGGGCCTTCGAAGGTGACCGTCAGGTCGGCGAGCCGGGCGTAGCCGGGCGCGGGGTGGACGCCCGGGTTGAGGACGACCGTCGAGGCCCCGAGCCGGCGGGCGGAGCGCACCAGGCGACGGCAGTCCGGCAGTCCGTGCGGGGCCGCCGGCACCTGGTCCAGAAAGCAGCCGTCGACGGCGTACCACTCCTGGTGCCGGCGCAGATCCTCGGTGATCCGCGCCGGGTCGCGGGCTCCGTAGTCCGTGTCGAGGTAGCCCAGCACACGGGCGCCCGCCGAGCGCAGTGCGCCGGCCGCCGTGACGAACGCCGGATCCGGGGCCCGGCCGGGTCCGTTCGCCGGGTTGAGCACCACGGCGTAGGTGCGCGCGGCTCGGGTGATGAGCCGGTGCCAGGCGGCCGGGTCCTCGGCCGGATGCACGTACAGCGGGATCAGCAGGCTCACCGCGCCGGTACCTCCTCGGCGGTGCGCCGACCGGGGCGGGCGGCCGCCCACAGTGCCGCCACGGACTCGTCGAGGGTGTGGCCAGGCGTCCAGGCGAGGGCGTCGCGGGCGGCGGTGATGTCCGAGCACTGCCACGACACCTGCGCGGACCGCGCGGATCCGCCGGCCCCCGCCTCGACGATCCGGCCCCGGAAGCCGGCCGTGTCCGCGAGCGCGCGCACGAGGTCGCGGACCGGTCGGGCCTCGCCGCCACCGATGTTCAGCAGGCGGGGCAGTTCTCCCACGGCGGTTGCCGCCGACCGCGCCGCCCGTGCCACATCGCGTACGTCCACGAAGTCGCGGTGCGCGGACAGGTCGCCGAGGCGCAGCTCCGCATCCGGGTCGTCCCCCGCGTCGGCGAGCAGGCGCGCGACCCGGCCGGGCAGCCCGGTGGACGGCGCCCCCGCGCCCACCGGGTTGCCCACTCGCAGCACCACCGCGTCCAGCCCGGACGCGGTCACCGCCACGGTGCCCGCGAGCTTGGTCGCGCCGTACGGGCCGGTCGGCCGGGTCGCCGCCGACTCCGTGACCCGCACTCCGGGGCCGGTGGGCCCGTACTCGGCGGCCGAGCCCAGATGGACCAGCCGGGCCCCGGGCGCCGCGGTCCGCAGTGCCGCGCACAGCACGGCGGGGCCCCGGGCGTTCACCTCGGCGAGCGTGACGGCGTCGCCGCCGGTCACGCCCGCGCAGTTGACGACGGCGTCGGGCGCGGCCTCGGCAAGGGCCGCCGCCAGGTCCCGCGGGCGGTCGGCGGCGAGGTCCACGGTGACGTCGGCGGCAGGCGAGCGGCCGCCGACGAGGACCCGCGCGTCCGGCAGGGTGCGCAGGTGCTCGACGACATGCGTGCCCAGATAGCCGGTGGCGCCGAGTACGAGGATGTGCATGGCTCCTCAGGCCCCCTTGAGCAGCATCGACTTGCGGCTGGTGAACTCCGCGTTGGCCCGGTCGTAGTCGTCGGGACGGCCGATGTCCAGCCAGTAGCCGTCGAACTCGTAGGCGTGCGGGGGTCGTTCGGCGGCGAGCAGGTCCATCACGAGTTCGTCGAAGCCGAGCGGCAGCCCGGGGGTGTAGTCGTCGAGGGTGGTCCTGGAGACACCGTAGACGCCCATGGACACCCGGTAGTCGATGCTGGGCTTCTCGGTGAACGCCATGACCCGGCCGGCGTCGGTGGTCAGCACCCCGAAGTCGATCTGCACCTTGCGGGCGTAGGTGGCGATGGTCAGGGGCGTGCCCGACGCCTCGTGCGTGCGCAGCACATCGGCGTAGTCGAGGTCGGTGAGCACATCGCCGTTCATGACCAGGAAGTGCTCGGGCAGACGGTCGCGCAGGGTCAGCAGCGGGCCCATGGTGCCCAGCGGGCTCTCCTCGGTGGCGTAGTCGATGTTCATGCCCCACTGGGCCCCGTCGCCGACGAAGGCGCGGATGATCTCGCCCAGATGACCGATGGCGATGGTGCAGCGGGTGAAGCCGGCCGTGGCCAGCTGACGCAGCACGATCTCCAGGATCGCGTGCTGGTCGCCGATGGGGACGAGCGGCTTGGGCAGCGCGGTGGTGTACGGCCGCAGCCGGACGCCCTTTCCTCCGGCCAGGATGACTGCGTGCATGTGCATGGCATACCTCCTGCGAGTACGTCCGGTCGGGTCAGATGTTGTAGATGCCGGTCTTGTAGCGGGCCAGGTTGGCCGGATCGGTGAACCACCGCGCGGTCCGTGCGAGTCCTTCCTCCAGGGTGCTGACGGGCCGCCAGCCGGTCGCCTCGCCGAGCCGGGTGGCGTCCGCGACGAGCCGCATCACCTCGGAGCCCGCGGGCCGCAGACGCGCGGCGTCCTCCCGTACGTCGAGCGGGGCGTCCATGACCTTGCCGATCAGCGCGACCAGGTCACCGACGGAGATCTCCCCTCCGGTCCCGGCGTTGAAGGTGCGGCCCACCACCCGCTCCGCCGCAGCGGTACCCACCGCGAGGAACGCCCGCGCGGTGTCCTCGACGAAGGTGAAGTCCCGGGTGGGGCGCAGATCGCCGAGCGTGATGGTGCGCTGCCCGGCCGCCACCTGACCGATGACGGTGGGGATCACCGCGCGCATCGACTGGCGCGGACCGAAGGTGTTGAACGGCCTGAGCGTCACCACGGGCGTGCCGAAACTGGCGTGGTAGCTGTCCGCCAGCCGGTCGCCGCCCGCCTTCGAAGCGGCGTACGGCGACTGGGTGTTGATGGGGTGGTCCTCGGTGATCGGCACGGTCTGCGCGGTCCCGTACGTCTCGCTGGTCGAGGTGTGCACCAGGCGCGGGATCTCCAGCGCGCGCACCGCCTCCAGCACATTGAGCGTGCCGGTGACGTTGGTGTCCACGTAGCTGTGCGGGGCCTGGTAGGAGTACGGGATCGCGATCAGCGCGGCGAGGTGGTAGGCGCAGTCGGCGCCGTCGAGCAGGCCGCGTACGGAACCCGGGTCGCGTACGTCGCCCAGGACGATCTCGACCTGGTCCAGGACGTCGGCGGGCAGGGTCTCCAGCCACCCGTACGAGGAGAACGAGTTGTACTGGGCCATGGCCCTGACGCGGTGGCCGGAGGCGACGAGCGCCTCGGTGAGATGCGAGCCGATGAAGCCTTCGGCTCCGGTGACGGCGGCGAGCGGTGCGGAGGTCAACTCTTGGTCCCTTCATAGCGGTTGTCGGACGGGTGGCCCGGCGCGGACGGGGTGCCGGTCCGCGGTCCGATCGGGATCGTTCGCTTTGGTCAGGTGTGCGCGGAGGGCCGCGGCCCGGTCGGGGTCGTGCGCGTGGTCAGACGTGCGGGGAGGGCCGGCCGAGCCGGTGTATCGCGCAGGCCGCGAGACAGACGGCGGCGACGGCGCAGGCCGCCGGCAGCACCGCCGGTTCCGGTGGCAGGGCCGGCAGGGTCAGCGTTCCCGCCGTGCCGGCGGCGGCCAGGCAGAGCAGGGCGGGTGGCCAGGCCACCCCGAACGCCTGAAGCAGCAGGGCGGTCCACAGGGTTGCCGCGAGCAGCAGCGGTGTGGCCGGGTCCGAGCCGGTGAGCAGGGCGGCCGGCAGCAACAGCAGCAAGTAGGCGGACAGGCACAGGCCGAGGACGGCGGCCGAGCGCAGCCGGAATCCGCCGGGGGTCGCGCCGGCCCGCAGCGCGGCGACCGACCAGCCGCGGTAGCGGTACAGCAGCCACTCGGCCGGGCCCATGCTCAGGGTCAGGGCGATCACCGCGTACGGCTGCCGCCGGCCCTCCAGCAGGACGAGCACCGCCGCGGCCAGCCCGAACAGGCCGTACGGCAGGGACGCGAGCAGTGTCGGCCGCGCGGCGTCGGTAGCCGCCGGGCCGGCGCGGCCCGCGCGCAGGACCAGGCCGGCGGCCACCAACGTGGCGAGCAGTGCGAGCAGGGGCAACCCGGCCCGGGGTATCGGCCCGGGTTCCCACCACGGCAGCATCGCGGCGCCCGCGACCAGTGGGCTGAGCGCGGCCAGCAGCAACCGCTCCCGGGCCAGGACCAGCAGCACTCCCGCCGCGGCCAGATACAGCGACTGGGCGGCCGCCACCCCGACGGCCGACGCGCTGCCGCCGGACAGCGCGGCGAGGGCCGTGGCCGCCGCGGCGCCCAGGAGGGAGCCGGTCAGCAGGGTGCCGCAGGCCTCCCGGCGCCCCGCCACCAGCCGTAGATGCGCGCGATGGCCCAGCGCCTGCCCCCACGCCCACGAGGCGACGCACGCCACGATCAGCACGGGAGCGTGGCGGTCGAGCGGCCACAGCGGCGCGGTGAGCAGGTAGGCCAGGGCCGGCAGCGCGAACAGCACGCCGCGCAGCAGACAGCGCAGTGTGTCGGGCCGCCAAGGATCGACCGCGGGCGGCGGCTCGGGAAACGTCCTGGGGACCCTCTTGTACAGCGCGGTCGCCAGGGAGAAGAGGTTCGGGTGGCCGTATCGTTCCTTGATCACCGAGGCGGGGAGGCCCTCCGCCTCCAGCAGTGCCGCCACCTCGTAGGGATGGACGGCGGGCCCGATGGCGTCGGCGAGTTCGGCGGCCAGCGTGCTGACCGCCTCCTCGTCGGGGCCCTGCCCGGGCAGCCGTATCGCGAGCGTCTCGTCGTCCAGGGCCCAGCGCGGGCGGCGGCGCGGCGGGCGGGGTTCGGCCAGCCGCAGGGCGAGGGTGTCCTGCTCGGCGCCGCCGCCTTCGAGGGATATCGGACCGCTCATCCGGTCAGGCTCCCCGTGCCGCTGACCGCCGGAGCGGGCAGCACGATTCTGGCGGGCGACTCCACTTTCCCCGCCGCCAGTTCGTGGTAGATGGCGCGGAAGGTGTCGATGGTCTGCCGCAGCGTGAACTGCTCGATCACCCGCAGCCGTGCCGCCTCGCCCATGGCCCGCCGCCGCAGGGGATCGCCCAGCAGCTCCAGCGCCGCGGCGGCCATGGCGGCCGGGTCGCGCGGCGGCACCACGAGACCGCTGTCGCCGACGGCCTCGCGCACGCCGCCGACGTCGGTGGACACGGTCGCCCGCCCGCAGGACATGGCCTCGATCAGCGTGAACGGGAAGCCCTCGCTGATGCTGGACAGCATCACCACGTTCCCCGCTGCATAGGCGTCCTTGATGTCCTCGACCCGGCCCTCGAAGGTCACCGCGTCGGCATGCCCCAACTCGGCGGCCAGGGCCTCGCAGCGTTCCCGGTACGCCTCACCGCCCCGGGGCGTCCCCCCGAACAACCGCAGGCGTACCTCGGGTAGTTGCTCCCGGACGAGGGCGAAGGCACGGATCAGGGTCTCCAGGTCCTTGATCGGGTCGACCCGCCCGGCCCAGCTCAGTGTGAGGCTCTCCGGCTCCGGACCGGCGGGCGGGAAGGCCGCGGGATCGACGCCGTTGTAGACCGTGCGGATCGACGCGGGGTCTGCGCCGCCCTGCTCCTCCCACAGCCGGTTGTAGCGGTTGCCGGGGGTGATCAGCGCGGCCCGGCGGTAACTCTCCTCCGCCAGCAGCCGGAAGAAGCCCAGGATCACCGCCTTCACCGGCCAGCGGTACGGCGCGGTGCGATAGCCGAGGTAGCGCTCGCGCAGATAGACCCCGTGCTCGGTGAGCAGCAGTGGAACTCCGTACCGCTCCCGTGCGGCCAGCCCCGGCAGGACGGCGACGCCTCCGCTGACGGCGTGTGCGACGCCTTCCTGCGGGGGCGGCGCGGCCAGCGGGCGCAGCGCGTGTTCGAGCAGGGCGGTGGCAGTGAGCGCGTCGTGCAGCGTCGGCCGCGCCTCACGCACGACCAGCCCGGGACGCGTCCATACGGCGGTCAGGATCGCGATCGCCCTGTCGCCCCGCAGGAAAGGGCTGAGCTCGCCGCCCGCCGCCGCCCGCGCCAGGGTGTGCAGGGCGGGTGCGAAGCCGTCCTCGGCGCCGGGGTCGACGAGCGCGGTCAGGAACTGTTCGTAGGCGGCGGCGAGTTGCCTGCGCGACCGGCCCCGGGGCGGGCGGCCCTCAGGAGCGGCGCCCCACATGGGGACGGACAGGACGCCGCGGACATGGTCGGGTAGGTCCCACACGATCGACTCCCGTCCGGTGCCGGTGACGGCGATGACGTCGAACTCGATGTCGGGCATGCCGGTGACGAGCTGGTCGCACCAGACGCTCACACCCCCGTGACTGTGCGGGTAGGTGCCTTCGGTGAGCAGGGTGACGCGCGTGGCGGTGTTGCGTCGCGCGCCGTGGTGAACGTGCATGTGATGTGCTCCACGGCCGAGGTCTGGGGAGGGGTGCCGGTCCCGGCGCAGCCGACGGGCGGCCGGGACCTCGCTGCCGGTGCGCCCGGTCAGCTCCCCGCGGGAGAGACGGGCTCGGCCACGCCCTCGGGCACGCGGGCGTCCGGTGCCGGGTCGGTGGCCGGCGTGGAACCGCTCGGGCCGGCGGCCGTGGAGGATGCCGCGGACTGCGGCAGGGTGAGGGTGAGCGGCGTGGCGGCCAGCGTGGTCCACCCGGACCGTTCGCCCGCGTACGCGTCGCCGAAGGCGGAGCCGGCCCGCGTGGTGCCCTCGGGCATCGTGGCGGGGACGTCGACACCGGCGGGGCTCTCGACGGTGACGGTGTCACCGATCCGGTACGCGGTGACCTGCCCGTCGGCCACGGCGGTCCGCCACGAGGCGCGCCGCTTCAGCTCGTTGCCGATGTCCTTCATTCTCAGGTTGACCACCGGCGTGTTCTGCGCGAACAGCGTGTCGTAGGTGTCGAGCACACCGTCCAGGACCGGGTAGGCGATCCGGTCCTCGGCCAGGTTGGACTGGTGGATGAAGTGCGGCTTGGGGTCGTTGCCGAGGACGTGGCCGAGGGCGATCTGCCGTTCCAGGGGCACGATGTGCTGCGGGTAGCCGGTCGCCGTGTCGAGCGGCTCGGGCAGACAGGTCGTGGTGGCCGGGTTGTCCTCGCAGATGCCGCTGCCGCCCTGCGCGCGGCTGGTGTAGATCCAGTTGTACTCGTCGACCTGCTCGGCCGCCCGGCCCGCGTTGTAGAAGATGTTCATGGGATAGCGCGGGATCGTGGTGGCGGGGCCGACCTGACGCTGGGCGGGCTCACGGGAGTTGTCCGAGGCGAGCCAGGTGGTGCCGGTGTCGGCGAGGGCGAGCGCCAGGTTGGGGTTGTCGGCCGTCTGCTGCGGCAGCACCCGCAGCCCGGAGTGCTCGCCGGTCACCAACTCGTCGTTGTGCAGCGGCAGTCCGGCCGACTGCCCCCACACGGTGTTGCGGGCGATCTCGTCGGCGACATCGGTGCGGCTGACCCACTTGGTGCTGCCGTCGGCGTTGGTGGCGCAGCGCCAGGGCAGCACCGTGGTGTCCTGCTGGCAGCCGAGGAAGGCGTGTGTGTAGGTGTGGTTGATCCAGCGGAACTCGGCCCGTTCGGCCAGGAGCCGGTCGGCGAGCGGGTCGGCTCCGTTGTTGTCCTCGCGGTGGTCGACGCTGCCGGCGCCGTTGTAGGCGAGGTCGAGGGTGAAGCCTCGCTCGCGCTCCCAGGCGACGGCCCGGTCGACGTCCCCGGCGGTCATCCTGATCGGGTCGGGCGGGACGTCTGGGTCGGTGCAGTCCACGTCACCGGGTGTGCAGTTGAGGGTGGAGTTCCAGCGGTCGTCGGCCGCGAACACGTCGTCGACGTGCACGGCGAAGTAGTTGCGGGATGCGCCGAGGTGCACCCCGCCGGTCATCCACTCGACGATGCCGCGGGACAGCTGCCGGAACTGCCGCTGGTACTGGTTGTAGACGAACGTGACGACGAGTTCGCGCCGTCCGTCGTGCCGGTACTCCCCCACCAGCGAGCCCTGCTGCGCCGTGCCCGGGATCGGCGCCTGCACGTATGGAGTGAAGTCGGCACCCGCCATCGGCGTCGACAGGAAGGCGTAACTCTCCCCGATGGTGGGCGAGTTGTCCTCGAACGGCACCGGCCCGTCGAGGTAGTCGAACGGACCCGCTCGCCCGGCGTCCGTCACCTGGGCCTGCACCCCGTCGACGCTGCCGGAGTAGCCGCCGTGGACCGGGTACTGGAGCCCGGCCTCGGGGCGGGCGTAGGTGTACGCGTCGACCTGCGGGATGTCGTAGGCCTTCTCGTACGCCACCAGCGCGGCCATCTCGGGCGAGTTCGCCGGGAACGGGTTGTCGTTGGGCAGGACGACCGCCTGGAACTTGGCGCGTTCCCGGCCGTCCACGGTGTCCGCGAGGTAGTCGGCGTCGATCACGGGACGGTCGGTCCTGGTGAGGTCGATCTCCGTGTACGGCGTTCCCGCTGTGTCCAGCTCGGCGGCGATGGCGTCGGTGGCCGGACCGCCGTCGTCGACGACGAGCACCCGCAGGTCGATGCGGGCCGGCGGCGCGGCCGCTGCCTGTGCGGCCGGTAGGCCGAAGGCGGCTATCAGCGCACCCGTCGTGAGCAGGGTGGTACGTAAGGTCCGCTTCATGCGGTGCTTTCCCCTCCCCGGGCAGGGGTGAGTACTGCTCCGCAGAGCGGACGCACCCCCACGCGTGACGCCGGATCCCCCCTCAGAGACCGGTCGTCGACGCATCCGTCGCGTCAAATAGTGAGGTATCTGTGGAGCTTTCGTGCTCTTGCTGGGGAACCTGACGGAAAACCGCAGGGGCGACGCACCCACTCACTCCGGCTGGACCGTGTGCTCGACGGTGGATCACGCACTCGCTCCGGGGCGGCTTCGGGCTCTCCTCCCAGGTGGAAGGGCCAGTACCGCCGCCGCGGCCCGCTGAGCCCCGCCCGTGCGACTGCCACTGGTATAGACCGGTCGGGCGGTCCGCCGCGGGCCGGTTTCAGGTCATCTCACCGGGACGACGCCGGTGGAAAACGGCATGCTCGCCGCCCGGCTCAGCCTCGGACGGTGACCCCGAACCGGGTGCGCAGCCGCCACATCTCCCATGCCGAGACCGCGGTCACCGACAGCGGTCCGCCCAGCACGGAGCAGAACTGGGCCACCGGCGGGCCCTGCGGCATACCGCTGTCGATCAGGTTGAAGACGGCGAGCACCCACACCAGTACGCCGGTGACCACGGGCGGCAGCATCGGGTGGACATGGGCGGTGTTGAAGGCGCTGCGGGCCGAGTACAGCGACGCCAGGAAGAGGAACGGCAGACCCCAGATGATGGCGACGAGCACGATCAGCGCGAGCGGCACCACCTGCCAGCCGTGCAGGTTGTCCTTGAGCCCGGTACCGCCCGCGAGGTAGATGGTCGCGGCGAGGACGACCAGGCTCAGCAGATACCAGCCGACCGCCTTGAGCGGGGCGTGCAGCCGGGAACGCAGCTGGGGCCTCCGGTGCGGGGGCGCGTAGAGGATGAACCCGAGGATGACCAGCGGCCCGGTGCAGATCAGCAGGATCGGCGTGACGATCGCGTTGGCGAAGCCCGCCTCCGCCGCGTCGTTCCAGCGGTCCTTCTCCACGCCGTAGACGAGGATCAGCGCGAGGGTGGCCAGCGCACCGAGCACCGTGCGGGCCACCTGGACGCGGTCCACCGTGCGGTCCACGATCCGGTCCCCGCTCCGGTGCACGAAGAGCCTCGTGGCGACGCGGTGTGCGGAGCGGATGATGACGACCGCGAGGAAGAACGGGGAGAAGTACCACAGACAGCTGCGACGGCGCGCCGCGGGAACGGGCGCGCCGGGCGGTGGGCCGTAGGGGTACGGATTCGGGTTCGGGTTCGGGTAGGGGTTCTGATTCGGGTACGGGTTCGGCGCGGGCGGTCCGTAGGGGTTGCCGCCGGCATGGGGCCCGTGAGGGCCGTTGGGGGCGGTGGGTGTCGGCCCGTACGGGGCGCCCCAGCCCTGACCGCCCGGCCCGTGGCCACCCGGTTGCCCCGAGCCGGGTCCAGGACCCCATCCCCCCGTTGCCATGGCCTCTCCCACCGTTCGTTTCCGGCCAGTTGCTGCGTGTCGCACGGCGACACCGCGGCAGTGTAGTTGCTCCTGGGGCGCGGGCGACGGTCACCGTCGTGATCGTGCGGGAGGGGTCGGATCGAGCCCGGGCTGCTGGGTTCCATCAACTCTCCGGCGCCGTGCCCAGACCGGTGAGGGCGCCGACCGGGTCGAGATCGGGGGTGCCGCGCGGCCACCAGTCGTCGTGCCCCGGTTCCGATTCGTACGGGTACCACAGGCCGTCGCGGCCGAGGCGGAGCTGGACATGACCGCGGGGGTGGGTGAGGCGGTTGCGCCAAGGGCGGAAGGCGGGGAGGTCGGCGGCGAGGAGGAGGGGGCGGGCTCGGTCGAAGCGGCCGGCCGGCGGGTCCCAGGGTTCTTCGAGGACGGCGAGCCCTTCGAAGCCGCCCTGCCGCCAGGCGGCGACCGCGCGGGCCAGGTCGGCCGGGGTGCGGTCCGCGGCGGAGGCCAGGGACGAGTACAGGGCACGGGTGGTGGCCGTGAGGCCGGAACCGGGGCGGGCGGCCGCGAGCCGAACGGCGTCCTGCCACAGTGTCAGTTCGGCGACCGGGTCGCGGCCGGTGCCGAGGAGGGCGTGCGCCCGGGCGGCCGCGTCCGTGGCCAACTGGTCCAGCGCGAAGGGGTCCGGGCCGCCCGGGGCGGCCGGGTAGACCGGCGGCTGCTCGGGGTGCGGGGGCAGGGGCAACGGGGCCGGGAGGGGCGGGAGCCGGCGCTCCGGAGCCAGCGCTTCCGAGGCCCGTACGCCCGCCAGGGGCGCCGGTTCCTGTTCCTGCGCGGCGCGGGCCGCGCGGGCGGCGCTGAGGCGGGACAGCGCGTCCAGCAACTCGCGTTCGCCACGGCCGCGCAACAGGAGCAGGACGAAGGGGTCGGCGTCCAGCAGACGTGCGGTCTGGTAGCAGAGCGCTGCCGCGTGTTTGCAGGGGTGGCCCCGGTCGGGGCAACTGCAACGGGGGTCCAGATCGCCCGCTCCCGGCAGCAGCGGCACCCCGCACTCGGCCAGGGACCGCGGCATCTCCTTGTCCAGCAGCGCCGCGATGTGCCCCGGCCGCTCGGCGACGGCATCCAGGAACCGCGCCCAGTCGGCGTCGTCCAGTGTCCGCAGCCGCACCTGCACGCGGTACGGCCGTGGCCGGCTCCCCCGCACATACGCCAGCACCAGCCCCGGCGTCACGGTGATGGCGTCGACGTGCCCCTCCTGCGCGTATCCGCGTCCGCGGGCGAGCCGCTTGGCGTCCAGGGCGCCCTCTTCCAGGGCCGACACCCAGGCGTTGCCCCACCAACTCTCGGCGAAGCTGGTGTCGGCGGCCGGGCGAGGCGCGAACGCGGGGAACGTACGGCGGAGTTCGCCGTCTCGCGCGGGGGCGGCCATGGAGCGGGGGACCTGGGGTGGAGCGGGAGCCGGGGAGGGAGCGGGGGTGTCGGGGGCGGCGTCAGGGGCGGCGTCGGGGTCCGTGGGTGGTGCGGGGTGGTGCGGGGTGGTCTCGGTGGAAGGTGTGCGGGAAGACGGAGTTGAGGGCGAGGCGGGGTCGAGTGCCGTGGGTCCGCTTCGCCGGGCTGCTTCCGGACCGGCCGGCCTCCGGTCATCCCCACGGGGCGAGTCCGAGGACGGCATCCGGAAGGCACCGGCGAGCAGGTTCCGTACGTCACGGGCACGCCGGCCGGCGGCGTCGGCGCCCGCGTCCTGTCGGTCACCGGAATCAGTCGCCGCCGCGGGCCGACGCGACCGCCGTGCGCCCGGAGTCGCCCCCCGGTCGGGTTCCTCCGACTCGGCCCGTCGCCGCTCCTCCATCGCAGCGCGCAATGCTTCACGCGCGACATCCCCAGGACGTGCCCCTGGTCGGCCGGACGCGGGCTCGGGCTCGGGCGCTGCGGAGCCGGAGCCCGCCTCCATGGCTGAGCTGTCCGCGTCCGTGCGTGTGCCGAATCCGCGAGGTGCCCCGGACCGCCCCACCTCACGGTCCCCCTCCGGCGCATCGGCGCCCTCGGCAGCGTCCCCGATCGCCCCGCCCCGCTCCCGGGAAGGCCGCAGTGCCGCACGGGCAGCATCGCCCGGCCGGGCTCGCCAGCGGTCCCCCTCATCCGCGACCGACTCCTCGCCCGCGGACGTCTCCTGCTCCGCGTACTGCCCTGCTGCCGCCGAACCACCACCGACGTCTCTCGCCGGCATGCCCTCCCGCCGCTCCCGAGCAGCCCGCAGCGCCCGGCGTGCCACGTCGGCCGGTCGGGGCTCGGGCTCGCCCGGTCGGCTCGGCTCGTCCGCCGACGCCGTGCCCTGCGGCACCTCCCGCTCCTCGGCGCATGCCTCGCCCTCGCCCCGGGCCGCACTCCCGCGCTCCTCCGCCCCCGTCACGACTCCCTCCTCAGCGACACAAGGTCGGACAGCTCACGGTCCGTCAGTTCCGTGAGGGCCGACTCGCCGGAGCCGAGGATCGCGTCGGCCAGGGCCCTCTTGGATTCGAGCATCTCCGCGATGCGGTCCTCCACGGTGCCCTCGGTGATCAGGCGGTGGACCTGGACCGGCTGGGTCTGGCCGATGCGGTAGGCGCGGTCGGTGGCCTGTTCCTCGACGGCCGGGTTCCACCAGCGGTCGAAGTGGACGACATGGCCCGCGCGGGTCAGGTTCAGACCGGTGCCCGCCGCCTTCAGGGACAGGACCAGTACCGGGGTCGCGCCGCTCTGGAAGCGGTCCACCATGCGTTCGCGCTCCGGCACCGGCGTGCCGCCGTGGAGCAGGTCCACCGGGACCGCCCGGCCGGCGAGATGGGCGGCGATCAGACGGGCCATGCCCACGTACTGGGTGAAGACCAGTGCCGAACCGTCCTCGGCCAGCAAGGTGTCCAGCAGTTCGTCCAGCAGCGTCAGCTTGCCCGAGCGGACGGCCAGTCGCTCGGTCGTCGCCGCTGCCTCCTCCTTCAGGTACAGCGCCGGGTGGTCGCAGATCTGCTTCAGGGAGGTGAGCAGCTTCAGCACCAGGCCCCGGCGCGCCATGCCCTCCGCCGTCTCGATGGCGTACATCGACTCACGCACCACCGCCTCGTAGAGCGAGGCCTGTTCACGGGTGAGCGGGACCGGGTGGTCGGTCTCGGTCTTGGGCGGCAGTTCCGGGACGATGCCGGGGTCGGACTTCTTGCGGCGCAGGAGGAAGGGCCGCACCAGACGGGCCAGCCGCGCGACCGCCTCCGCGTCCTCGCCGTTCTCCACCGCGCGCGCGTGCCGGGCGCGGAAGGACTTCAGTGGGCCGAGCAGACCCGGCGTCGTCCAGTCGAGCAGGGCCCACAGCTCGGAGAGGTTGTTCTCCACCGGTGTGCCGGTCAGCGCCACGCGGGCGGGCGTCGGGATCGTGCGCAGGGCCTTCGCCGTCGCCGAGTACGGGTTCTTGACGTGCTGTGCCTCGTCGGCGACGACCATGCCCCAGGTGTGCTGGGCGAGGGTCGGTGCCGTCGAGCGCATGGTGCCGTACGTGGTCAGGACGAAACCGCCGTCCAGGTCGTCCAGGGTGCGCTCCGGGCCGTGGAAGCGGCGGACGGGGACGCCGGGTGCGAAACGGGTGATCTCCCGCTGCCAGTTGCCGAGCAGCGACGCCGGGCAGACCACCAGGGTCGGGGCCGTCCGGGCGCGCTTCAGGTGCAGTGCGATGACCGTGATCGTCTTGCCCAGTCCCATGTCGTCGGCCAGGCAGCCGCCGAGGCCCAGGGACGTCATGAGTTCCAGCCAGCCCAGGCCCCGGAGTTGGTAGTCCCGCAGGGTCGCCCGCAGTCCCGGCGGCGGCTCCGCCGGTCGTACGCCCGCCGTCAGGCGGTCCCGCAGCGCGGCCAGGGCGCCGACCGGTACCGCCTCGACCGGCTCGCCGTCGACCTCCGCGCTGCCGGTGAGCGCGACGGACAGGGCGTCGACCGGGTCGAGCAGGCCCAGTTCGCGCTTGCGGGCCTTGCGGACGAGGGCCGGGTCGACCAGCACCCAGCTGTCGCGCAGCCGGACGACCGGGCGGTGCGCCTCGGCGAGCGCGTCCATCTCGGCCTCGGTGAGCGGGTCGCCGCCGATCGCCAACTGCCAGCGGAACTGGAGCAGTTCCTCACTCTCGAAGAAGCCCGTGCCGTCGGTCGCCGAGCCCGGCGCGGGGCGTACGACCGCCGCCGCGCTGAGGTCCTGCGCCAGGTCCCGGGGCCAGTGCACCGCCACCCCGGCCGCCGCGAGCCGGGTCGCGGCCACCCCGAGCAGGTCGCCCAACTCCTCGTCGGACAGCGCCAGTACATCGGGGACGTCCTGCTCGGCGAGCCGGTCGAGCGGCGCCCACACCCGGGCCGCGCGCCGCACCGCCAGCGCCGCGTCCACCCGCGCGCGTGGCCCGAACGCCGCGTCCGCCTCGCCCGACCACAGGGCGGCCGCGTCGGCCACCAGGGTGGGGTCGGCGAGGCTGTGCACCTGGACGATCGCCGCGCCCGCGCTGCGGACGCCCTCGTCGCGGTCGTCGAAGAGGTCGTACGCCGCCAGGTCCAGCCGGAGCGAGATCCGCACGCCCGCGTCCATGCCGGCGGCGACCTCGGCCGCCCAGTCGTGGGCGCCGGGCAGGTGCTGGGCCTCGCGCGCCGCGAAGGGCTTTCCCGAGGCGTGCGGGGCGGCGGGCGTGCGGGGCAGGGTGTCGGCGACCGCGTCCAGGAAGGCACGCATCAGCGCCTCCGGCTCGGGCAGCCGGAGCGGGCCCGAGCCGGGCAGCGGGACGGCGTGGCCCTCGTAGGGCAGGGCCGCGGCGACCGCGCGCAGGTGCGCGATGTCGTCCGGGTCGAGGGGGCCGGCCCGCCAGGCGTCGTGGCCGGTGGGGGTCAGACCGGGCAGCAGCCGGCCGCGCGCGGTGAGCCGCAGGGCGTGCAGCGCGGCCGCGCCCCAGCAGGCGGTGGCGGGATGGGCGGCCGGGTCCCGCCGGGCCCGCACGAGCAGGGGCAGCGCCGCACCGAGCGGCAGGGACAGGGCGGGGGCGGTCCTGCGGCGGACGCCGGCTCCATGGGGTCGTACGACAGTGAGCTCGGTGTCCTCGGCGGGCAGCGGTCCGCCCTCCGGGTCCCAGAAGGCCACCCGCCCCTCACGCGGGAGGGGCGCGGGCAGGAAGACAGCCGCGAGCCGGACGGGGACGGCCTCCCCCGCACGCTCGACCACCGCGGCCCTGTCGCTCATACGTCCTGTCACCTCCCGCCCTCGAGTCGGATCAACCGTCTTCGACTCTACGGGCGGGGTCTGACAATCGGCCCCGGCGGCCGGTGCGGGGCCGGCCCCTCACGGGCTGATCAAGGGACCGTGCGCGAGACGACGTACACGAACGGATGGTCCGGATCGGACATGTTCACGACGACGTCCTTGGTGGGCGCCGGGTTCTTCTGCTTGTGGACGAAGCCGTACCACGGGCCCGGGCCGGTGAAGTCCCAGCCGGTGACCTTCCGGTCGCGGGCGTTGATGGTGATGTCGTCCTGCTCCAGGTCGTCCCGGTCGGCGCCCATGGCCTTGAGATAGGCGTCCAGGTTGTCGCTGTTCGTCTCGAACTGGACGTAGAGACGGCTGGTCTTCCAGTTGTTGGTCTCGTAGTACGCGACCTTGTACGACGGCACCGGGATCGGGATCTGGTAGATGCGCCGCTGGACCCTCGACGGCCAGCCCTCGCTCAGGCCGGTCGCCGAGTACTTCTCCTCCTTGTCCTTGCCGCTGTCGCGGCTCTGGTTGGCGGAGATGACGAGATAGCCTGCGGGGACGCCGATGAGCAGCACGATGATGAGCAGGGTGAGCGTCCTGCGCCGGATCATGTGGCGACGGTCCTCGGCCGGCTGCGGCTCGTGCGGAGAGTCGGCCTGATGGGGTACGGACATGGTCACGCGGACCCCTGCGATGCTCGACGGGCCTCGGCGAACCGCGCGTAGCGTTCGTACCGCTCCACCCGGCGCCGGTTGGCGCGGCGGAAGCGGCGGGCGACCAGACGGGCCAGGTCGGCGGCGCCGACCATGCCGGCCTCGGGGCCGAGCTGCGCGCGCGTGATGCGGGCCTCGGGGCGGTAGCCGCGGCCGGTGAGATGGCGCTTGAAGGCGTCCCGCGCGGGGCCGATCAGCAGGTCGTCGGCGGCCGACACACCGCCGCCGATCACAAAGCAGGACGGGTCAAGGGCGGCCGCGAGGTTGGCGATGCCGACGCCGAGCCACTGGCCGATGTCCTGGAGCAGTTCGATGCACATCGCGTCGCCGTCGCGCGCCAGCTCGGTGATCATCGGGCCGGTGATGTCGCCGATCTGTCCCTTGACGTGCTCGATGATCCCGTACGCCACCGGGGAGTCGGCGACGGCCAGCTCCTTGGCCTCCCGCACCAGCGCGTTGCCGGAGCTGTACTGCTCCCAGCAGCCGCGGTTGCCGCACGGGCAGCGGTGACCGCCGGGCACGACCTGCATATGGCCGAACTCGCCGGCGACGCCGTACTTGCCGCGCTTGACCTGACCGTCCTCCAGGATCGCGCCGCCGATGCCGGTGCCCAGCGTGATCATGACGAGGTGGTCCTCGCCGCGGCCGGCGCCGAAGCGCCACTCGGCCCAGGCGGCCGTGTTGGCGTCGTTGTCGACCAGGACGGGCACGGCGAGGCGGCCCGCGATGCGGTCGCGCAGGGGCTCGTTGCGCCAGGACAGGTGGGGTGCGAACAGGACGCGGTTGCGGTCGGCGTCGACCCAGCCGGCCGCGCCGATGCCGACGGCGTGGACGTCGTGGCGGTCGGACAGGTCCAGGACCAGCTCGACGATCGTGTCCTCGACGACCCTGGGGCTCTTGGACTTGTCCGGGGTCTCCGTGCGGAGCTTCTCCAGGATGTTGCCGTCGGCGTCCACGACGCCCGCCATCACCTTGGTGCCGCCGATGTCGATGCCCACGGTGGGGACACGGGGCGCCGACAGGTGTGAGCGGCGCTCTCTGGGGCCCACCGTCCGGAGAACGGGGGCTCGGCGGGAGCCGATCGGGGCGGTGAAGTCGCGGTAGGTGCTCATCAGGGACGATTCTGCCTCACCGCCGAGACGGGTGCCGTACAGGGAAACAATGGGGTGGTTCATGACGTACGCCGTCTGCGGGCGGTTTGCGGCTGGTCGCGCGGTTCCCCGCGCGCCTTGCGGGGCGTTGCGGTGAAGGGACGTTGCATTGTCCTGACATTGCAACGTACCGAGCGGTCTATTTCGCCTGGCCAGGGGTGTGCGGGCGGGCGTTCATGACCGTACGAGCAGCTGGAACTCGAACGAGTACCGCGACGGGCGATAGGTGTGCGTGCCGTACTCCACCGCCCGGCCCGTGTCGTCGAACGTCACGCGCTGCATCGTGAGCAGGGGGGCACCCTCCTCCTCGGCGAGGCGTTCGGCCTCGGCGGCGGTGGCGGCGCGGGCGCCGATGGTCTGGCGGGCGCTGTGCAGGGTGATGCCGGCGGAGCGCATCAGCCGGTAGAGGCCGGTGGCCTCCAGCTGCGCGGTGTCGAGGCCGAGCAGCCCTGGCGGCAGGAAGTTGCACAGGTACGCCATCGGCTCGCCGTGCGCGAGGCGCAGCCGCTCGATCCGGTGCACGTCGCTGTCCTCGGCGACCCCGAGCGCGGCCGCGACCTCGGCGGACGCCGGGACGAGGGTGTTGACGATCACTCTGGTCGCCGGGCGCTGGCCGGCCGACTCCAGGTCGTCGTAGAGGCTGCTGAGTTCCAGCGGGCGTTTGACCTGGCTGTGCACGACCTGTGTCCCGACGCCCCGGCGGCGCACCAGCAGGCCCTTGTCGACCAGGGACTGGATCGCCTGGCGGACCGTCGGCCGGGACAGGCCCAGGCGGGCGGCGAGTTCGATCTCGTTGCCCAGCAGGCTGCCGGGCGTGAGCGCTCCGTGCTCGATCGCGGCCTCGAGCTGTTGGGACAGCTGGAAGTACAAGGGCACCGGACTGCTCCGGTCCACGCTGAGCTCGAGTTCCACGGTCGGGTCCACTTCTGGTTTCGGCACGGGCCGACTGTAGCTCTACGCGTTGTTGACGGGAAGTCGTGTAGTTTGATTGTCCGGACATTTACATTGACATCGTAGGCACTGAACCCGCACTTTGTTTCCATGCGCATCGGTGTCATCGGTACGGGCCGCATCGGCACGATCCACGCGAACACGCTCAGCCGCCACCGCGAGGTCGGCTCGCTGATCCTCACGGACGCGGACGCCACACGCGCCCAGGAGCTGGCACACCGGCTGGGCGAGACGGCGGCGCCCGGGGTGGACGAGATCTTCAGGTGGGGTGTGGACGCGGTGGTGATCACCACCGCGACCTCGGCCCACGCCGAACTGATCGGCCGGGCGGCACGGTCCGGGCTCCCGGTCTTCTGCGAGAAGCCCATAGCCCTCGATCTGCCGGGCACCTTGCACGCGATCGGGGAGGTGGAGACCGCCGGGACGATTCTCCAGATGGGGTTCCAGCGGCGTTTCGACGCGGGCTACGTGGGCGCGCGTGAGGCGGTGCGGTCCGGTCGGCTCGGGCGGCTGCACACCGTGCGGGCGCTGAGCAGCGACCAGGCACCTCCGCCGGTCGCCTGGCTGCCACTGTCCGGCGGGCTGTTCCGGGACACCCTGATCCACGACTTCGACGCGCTGCGCTGGGTGACCGGGCGCGAGGTCGTCGACGTGTACGCGGCCGGGTCGGACGCCGGGCCCGCGATGTTCCGTGAGGCGGGCGACGTGGACACCGCGGCGGTGGTGCTCACGCTGGACGACGGCACGCTCGCCACCGCCACGGCGACCCGGCTGAACGGCGCCGGATACGACGTGCGCATGGAGCTGGCCGGGGAGCTGGACCAGATCGTGGTCGGCCTGGACGACCGCACGCCGATCGCGTCCACCGAGCCGACCGGGCCGCCCGCGGCGGACAAGCCGTGGGGCGGGTTCCTGGAGCGCTTCGCGCCCGCGTACGAGGCGGAGCTGAACGCGTTCGTGGAGGTCGTGCGCGGCGAGCGGGCCAACCCCTGCGACGGGCGGGAGGCCCTGCAGGCGCTGCGGATCTCGGAGGCCTGCGAGCTGTCGAGACGTGAACGAAGACCAGTCGCACTGGGCGAGCTTCCCGGCGGGCCCCGGGCCGCGGCGCTCTGAACGGGGCACACCCGGGACGTCGGCACTCCTGCGGCTACCAGCGCACCGGCAGGCTCCGCATCCCCCGTATCAGCATCCCCGGCAACCACTCCCCCGGCGGCCCGTCCAGCGCCAGACCCGGCGCGCGCTCCAGCAGGGACCGCAGCGCCGTACGGGCCTCCAAGCGCGCCAAGGGAGCACCCAGGCAGTAGTGGATACCGTGACCGAACGCGAGATGACCCCGGCTGTCCCGGCGGATGTCGAAGGCGCCGGGAGCGGCATAGCGGCCGGCGTCCCGGTTGACCGCCGAAGGGCGCATACGCGGCACTCCTGCGGCTACCAGCGCACCGGCAGGCTCCGCATCCCCCGTATCAGCATCCCCGGCAACCACTCCCCCGGCGGCCCGTCCAACGCCAGACCCGGCGCACGCTCCAACAAGGAACGCAGCGCCGTACGGGCCTCCAGACGAGCCAAGGGAGCACCCAGGCAGTAGTGGATACCGTGACCGAACGCGAGATGACCCCGGCTGTCCCGGCGGATGTCGAAGGCGCCGGGAGCGGCATAGCGGCCGGCGTCCCGGTTGACCGCCGAAGGGCGCATACGCGGGACCGTCGGCACTCCTGCGGCTACCAGCGCACCGGCAGGCTCCGCATGCCCCGTATCAGCATCCCCGGCAACCACTCCCCCGGCGGCCCGTCCAGCGCCAGACCCGGCGCGCGCTCCAGCAGGGAACGCAGCGCCGTACGAGCCTCCAAGCGCGCCAAGGGAGCACCCAGGCAGTAATGGATACCGTGACCGAACGCGAGATGACCCCGGCTGTCCCGGCGGATGTCGAAGGCGTCGGGAGCGGCATAGCGGCCGGCGTCCCGGTTGGCCGCCGTGAGGCCGACCATCACCGCCTCGCCCTGCTCGATGTGGGTGCCTGCGATCCGCAAGGGCTCGGCGGCATACCGGAACGTCGCCGTC
The DNA here is from genome assembly GCF_055634335.1 of Streptomyces sp. NPDC111802. Taxonomy (NCBI): domain Bacteria; kingdom Bacillati; phylum Actinomycetota; class Actinomycetes; order Kitasatosporales; family Streptomycetaceae; genus Streptomyces; species Streptomyces sp. NPDC111802. The sequence continues at coordinate 64,352 of NZ_JBVKCZ010000031.1, forward strand.
TCCACCGGCCCCTCGTGGCGCAGCATCTCCTCGACGGCGCCGTCCAGGAGGGTCATGTTCGCGCGCAGGGCGGCGAGTTGATCCGGGTGGGTGAGCAGGGCGTGGACGCCGCTGGTGATGAGGTTGACCGTCGTCTCGTGGCCGGCGATCAGCAGGATGAAGGCCATGCCCCGCAGTTCGTCCGGGGAGAGCCGGTCGCCGTCCTCGGCCGTGGTGCGGATCAGGTCGCTCAGCAGGTCGCCGGTGGGCCCGGCGCACCTCTTGTCCTCGATCAGGTCGGTGAAGTACGCGCCGAGGCGGGTGAAGGCGTCGACCTCATTGCCCGGACCGGTCGGCGCGATCGCCTCCGTCGACGTCCTGCGAAACTCCGAGCGGTCCATCTCGGGTACTCCGAGCAGCTCGCAGATGACGGTGAGCGGCAGGGGGTAGGCGAGCGACTCCACGAGGTCGGCGCGGCCCCGCGGCAGCATGGCGTCGAGCAGCTCGTCGGTGATCTGCTGGATCCTCGGCCGCAGCTCTTCCACGCGGCGCATGGTGAAAGCGCGCGAGATGAGTCCGCGCAGTCGGGTGTGCTGGGGCGGATCGGTGGCCAGCAGGTTTTTCCCGATCATCGCCTCCTCCAGCGACTTCAGGCCGATCTTGGCGCCGTCCTTGGAGAGCCGCTGATCGGCGAGCGCCGCGCGTGCCTCCTCATGCCCGACGACGAGCCAGACCTCGGACTGCCAGTCGGGCAGCAGAACCCGGTGGACCGGACCCTGCTCGCGCAGGCGCGCGTACACAGGATGCGGGTTCACCCGGAACCCGTCTCCGAACTCCCCCAAATCGATCACTTCGGCCATGACACTCCCCCTCCCGCCACACCGACAACGCACGGGCGTCCCGACTAGTGCCCGCCGTCGTCGAGTTCCTCCAGGAGCCCCGCGTCGTACGCCAACAGGGCGATCTGTACACGGTTGTTGAGGTCGAGCTTGGCCAGGACGCGGGAGACGTGGGTCTTGACGGTGGCGACGCTCATGAAGAGCGTCGCGGCGATCTCGGCGTTGGACAGACCTCGGCCCACCCCGACGGCCACCTCGCGTTCCCGGTCGTTGAGGTCGGCGAGCCGCTCACGCGCGCGCGTGCGGCGGGTGTCGGCGGCGGCACCGGCCGCGTGGTCCATCAACTGGCGTGTGACGGTGGGCGACAGGACCGGGTCACCGGCCGCGACCCGGCGCACGGCGGCGACGATCTCGGCGGGCGGGGTGTCCTTGAGCACGAACCCGGCGGCGCCCGCGCGCAGCGCGCGCAGCACCTGGTCGTCGGCGTGAAAGGTGGTCAGCAGCACGACCTGCGGGGCGTCCTTCCTGCCGCGCAGCCGCTCCGTGGCGGTGAGGCCGTCCACGGACGGCATCCGGATGTCCATCAGGACCACGTCCGGCCGGGTGCGGTCGACCACTGCCTCGACCTCGGCGCCGTCGGCCGCCTCGCCGACGATCTCGATGTCGTCGGCGCCGCCCAGCATGAAGGACAGGCCCGCCCTGACCAACGGGTCGTCGTCGACGAGGAGGAGTCTGATCGCAGTCATGGGGCTTACGTAATCACGGTTGTACGGCGTTCAGGTGCCGGATCGTGTGGAGTGCCCGGCAGGCGGAGCGCGGCGGCCGGCGTCATCCCCACGGCAGCCGGCCCCGCACCTCGAACCCGCCGTCGCCCGTTGCCCCGTGTTCCAGCAGACCGCCCGTCAGCGTCGCCCGCTCGGTCAGGCCGATCAGGCCCTGCCCGGAGCCGGGTACGTGCGGGACGGGGCCCTCGGGGGCGGGGTTGCGGACCGCCACGGACAGGCCCTCGCCCGGCGCTCCGGTCACGGTGACGGTCACTTCCGTGCCGGGGGCGTGCTTGCGGGCGTTGGTCAGGCCCTCCTGGGCGATGCGGTAGGCGGTGCGGCCTACGGAGGCGGGCACGGAGGCGGGGTCGGTGACGCGTTGGTCGAGGGTGACCTTCATGCCGGCCTCGCGGGACTCGGCGACCAGTGCCTCCAGCGCCGCGAGGGTCGGCTGCGGGCGGCCGGTGTCGTCGGGCTCGTCGGCCCGCAGCACGCCGATGATCTCCCGCAGGTCCTGGAGGGCCTCGTGGGCGCTCTCCCGGATCACGCCGGCCGCCCGCTGAACCTCCTCGCGGGGCGCGTCGGGCCGGAACTCCAGGGCGCCCGCGTGCACGCTGAGCAGAGTCAGCCGGTGGGCGAGGACGTCGTGCATCTCGCGGGCGATGGCCTCCCGGGCCAGCCGCTGCGCCTGCTCGGCCCGCAGCCGTGCCTCGTTCTCGGCACGCCGGGCGCTGTCGCGCAGGCTGAGCATGAGCTGCCGCTTGGACCGTGCGAGCATGCCCCAGCCGACCACGGCGACGGTCAGCAGCGAGGCCAGGACGACCGACCAGCCGTACGACATGTCGGGCTCGGGGCGCCACAGGTAGTACACCGGGTTCAGCACCGCGTACGTCCCGGCCACCCAGGCGACGTACCGGAAGGGCCGGTGCACGGCGAGGGTGAACAGGGCGACCAGGCTCGCGCCGCCCGCGGTGCTCGACACGAGGGCCACCGGGACCATCACGACGGCGAACCCGACCGGCCAGCGGCGGCGCAGCCACACCGCGGCGCAGGCGAGCGCGCCCAGCACCTGGTCGAAGGCGGCGTAGGCCTCGGGAAGGTTCTCCTGCTCCATCGTGTCCGCGGCCAGCAGACCGATGATCACGGCCAGCAGGAAGCAGGAGAAGTCGACCGCCCAGTCGCGCGCGGTGCGCCGGGGTCGCCCGGAGCGGTCCGGGTCGAGGTCGAACTCCTTGATCAGGGCCGAGGGCAGCAGCCAGCGTCGCCCGGCGAACGCCTGCGGCGCGTACACCTGCTTGTCACCACTCACGGTCGACAAATCTACGCAGCGCGGGCTCCCGGCGCGCCTCTTCGGGCGGGCTCAGCGACCAAAGTCGCGCCGACGGCGACTTCGGTCGCGGCGGGCCGCCCGGAACGTGGACTTCCGTCGGCCATGGCTCGCCCCGCGGCCTGTTGGCGTGGGGGGTACCGCGGGGCGAGAGTCATGGCATGAAGCAGTTGCTGGAGATCCTCGGATTCATCGCCCTGGTGCAGGGCGTCGCCGGTCTGGTGCACGAGTTCACCGATTGGGACTGGGGTCTCGTACAGCGGATCGGTTTCCTCGACGGCTTCGAGATCTACGCGAGCGTCGCCCTGCTCGCGCTGGCGGTCGCGCTGTTCGCCGCCGCCGAGAGCCGGAAGTCCGGCTGAACGCGGACCGGACTCCCGGCTGGTCGCACCGTTCCTCGGCGTCGACCGTGGTCGGCGGGTTCAGCAGCCGTAGTTGATCAGGTCGAACGACTCGTAGTGGTCGGCCGTGTAGTAGTCCTCCTGGCTCCTCTCACCGGTGACGATCCGGCGAGCTCCGCGCGTGGAGGAACCAGGCGTCTTGACCGTGTACTCGTGGTAGTACCCGGACGACTGGCTCGGCAGGACGCCCTCACGGTTCTGGAAGACGGTGCCGTCCTGCTCATAGGGGTAGGGACCGCCCTGCTCGATGAGTTCGAGCGTGTCGTACGCCTGGGAGGGCAGGCCGCTGTAGCAGATGCTGCCCACCGCGGCCGCGGCCGGAGTGGCGGTGACGGTGCCGCCGACGAGAAGGGCGGACAGGACTGCGGCTGCCGCGCCGATGCGGGTGATTCGTGGGGGGAATCTCATGGCTTCATGATGACGCGCGTAGACAGTGGCATGTCAATGTCAAGACGAGAGAATTTCCCTTCAAGTCCGATGAGTTTTCGGGAAGTTAACGTTGCGTCCCGGCGTTCTCACCCGATCTCCATCAGGTCGGCCGAGAACGCCGCGGACGGACTCTCACGCGCCCTCGGGGAGCCCGAACGTGCCGTACTCCGGACGGCCCGCGAGGTCATAGGAGTTGATGGCGACGCCGCGACTCGTGCTGCGACCGCCGGTGAGCGTGAACCGGGTGGGCGGGGCCCCCTCCGTGAAGAGGCGGTGACCCGCGCCGAGCACGACCGGGAAGGTCAGCAGGTGCAGGGTGTCGACGAGGCCGAGGGCCAGCAGTGACCTGACCAGGGCGCCACTGCCGTGCACCTGGAGCTCGCCGTCGGTGCGCTCCTTGAGGGCGGTGACCTCCTTGGCGAGATCGCCGCCGAGCACGGTGGTGCCGGCCCACCGGGGGTCGGTCAGGGTGGCGGAGGGGACGTACTTCGGCAGTGCGTTGAGCCTGGAGGCGACCGGGTCGGCGGGATCGGTCACCTTGGGCCAGAACGAGGCGAAGATGTCGTACGTACGGCGTCCGAGGAGGAAGGCGGCCGGGCGTGCGAAGACCTCGTTGATGAACTGGCCGAAGTCGTCGTCGGCGTACGGAAAGACCCAGCCGCCCTGCTCGAAGCCGCCGCGGGTGTCCTCCTCCTTGCCGCCGGGCGCCTGGTAGACACCGTCGAGCGTGACGAAGAGGGTGGAAACGAGCTTGCCCATGAGGAGTGCCTCTTTTCCGGGGTGGGGTCTGCTGTCATCACCTCAGACCCCACCGGCACCCGCAACTCATCGGTGGGCCGGGTGCCGCCTCATCCCGCGTTCGTCGAGAACAGACCGCCCGTCGGGCCCTGCTTGTCGCCGCCCTGGGCCTTCTTCAGCGCGTTGGCGAGGCTCTCGATCGTGAGGGACTGCAGGATGACGCGGCCGCTGCCCTCCAGGGTGGCCAGGGACAGGCCCTCGCCGCCGAAGACGGCGTTCATCATGCCCTGGCGGTTGAGGCCGCCCACGCGCTGGACGCCGTACCGGATGCCCTCCTCGAAGGCGACGACGCAGCCGGTGTCGACCTCGATACGGCCGCCGAAGTCGGCCGGGTCGAGGTCGATGAAGTTGCCCGCGCCGGCGATGATCAGCGTGCCGCGCCCGGTGAACTTCTCCAGGACGAAGCCCTCGCCGCCCTTCATGCCGGTCCGGCCGCCCTGGAAGGCGATGCCGAAGTCGACGGTGGACTCGGCGGCGACGAAGGCGTCCTTCTCGGCGAACCACGCGCGCGTGCCGTCGAGCTCCAGCGCCCGCATCTCACCGGGCAGCACGCCCGCGAAGCCGACGGTGCCCTCGCCGCCCTGGGCGGTGAAGTATTGGAACGCCATCGACTCGCCCGCGAGGACGCGCTGGCCGACCTGCATGGCGGTGCCCATGGCCTGGCGCAGCATGCCGCCCATGCCGCCGCCCGGTGGCTGCTGACCGCCGCCGGAGGGGCCGGTCAGCCGCGTCTCCATGGCGACGTTCGTGGTCTTGAACAGGAACTTTCCCGCCTCGCAGTACACCGTCCGACCGGGCTGGAGGCTGACGACCGCCATCTGCATGGCGTTGCCGACGATCTCTTGCTGAAGGGTCACATGAGGTGAACGACAGATCCGGAGCAAAGAGTTCCGCTTGCTCCGCCACCTAGGTGTCCGTTCACCAGCTAGGTGTCCGTTCGCCGCCAGCGCTTCCTCCCGCGCGGCGCTGGGATGGATCCATGACAACCACTTACGAACCCACGACAGGCACTCACGGAACCCTGCACGGCAAGGTCGCCCTGGTCACCGGCGGCAGCCGCGGCATCGGCGCGGCCACGGCGGTGCGGCTCGCGCGGGAGGGCGCGGACGTCGCCGTGACGTACGTGAACGGCAAGGAGGCGGCCGAGGAGGTCGTACGGGCCGTCGAGGCGCTGGGGCGGCGGGCCGTGGCCCTGCGGGCGGACTCCGGTGACGCGGACGAGGCCGAGGGCGCGGTGGAGCGTACGGCGGACGCGCTCGGCGGTTTGGACGTGCTGGTCAACAACGCCGGAATCGGCGTGCTGGGGCCGCTGGAGGGCCTCGCGCTCGCCGACGTGGACCGGGTCCTCGCCGTGAACGTCCGGGGCGTCTTCCTGGCCTCCCGGGCGGCGGCCGTGCGCATGGGCACCGGCGGCAGGATCATCACGATCGGCAGCTGCATGGCCCAGCGCGTGCCGGGCCCCGGCGGGACGCTCTACGCGACCAGCAAGTCGGCCCTGATCGGCCTGACGAAGGCCCTGGCCCGCGAGCTGGGCCCGCGCGGGATCACGGCGAACATCGTGCACCCCGGTCCCATCGACACGGACATGAACCCGGCGAACGGCCCGTATGCGTCCGGCCAGGCGGAGATGACCGCGCTGGGCCGCTTCGGCAGGGCGGACGAGGTGGCGTCGATGGTGGCGTATCTGGCCGGGGCGCAGTACGTCACCGGGACCGAGTTCGCGGTGGACGGCGGGCACGCGGCGTGAGGTGACGCGGACGCGGGGCGCACTGGTGCTGCTGTCCGGCCGGTGCGCCCCGCGGGTTCAGCCGCCCAGCTCCTGGTGCCGCGCCGCCAGGACCGCCGCGCCCTGCTCCGTGAGCGAGCCGTGCAGGCGGAGTCGGGAGATGCCGCCGTCCGGGAAGATGTCCACGCGCGCGTGCGTGCCGACGGCGGGGGCCGGCAGGACGAAGCGGTGGTTGGTGTCGGGCTGCAGGCGGGTGCGCGGGAGGATCTCCGTCCAGTCCCCTCTCTCGCCGTCCTTCACCGACACCGAGGCCCAGCCCGCGCTGTTGCCCTTCAGATACGCGGTGTCGATCTCGATCGCCCGGATCTGGGACTGCGCCACCAGCCGGTAGCGGATCCAGTCGTTGCCCTGGTCGCGGCGCCGGCGGGTCTCCCAGCCGTCGTCCATCTTGCGGGAGCGGCCCGGCTGGATGGTGTTGGTGGCGGGCGAGTAGAAGAGGTTGGAGGCGTCCTCGGCCCGGCCGCCGTTCTCCAGGGCGACCACGTCGAAGGTGCCGAGGACCTCAAGCCATGTCGGGTCGGGTATGACCTCGCCGTACACGCGCAGGCGCGCTATGCCGCCGTCGGGGTGCTGGTTGACCCGGAGGTGGGTGAAGCGCTGCTCGGCCAGGACCGCGAAACCGTTCGCCGCGTGGCCGCCGACCGGCGTGCGCGGGACCAGCGTCGTCCACTTCACGTCGTCGCCGAGCAGTTCCTGCGGGGACGGCGAACCCGGCACCGACGTGCCCTCGACGGACACCGCCTGCGGATAGTTGCCGCGGAAGTGGGCGGTGTCGACGACGATGCCGCGGATCACGCCGGGCGCGCCGAGGCGCACCAGCGCCCAGTCGTGGTCCTCGGCCGTCGGCCACGGGTGCTCGGCGGAGGCACCGCGCCGCCGCCGGGTCTCCCAGCCGTCCATGATCTTGCCCTTGTGCCCGAAGTGCTCGGGGTCGAACTCGGCCCGCTCGGGCACCAGCAGGTTCTCGCGCTGGGCGAAGAACTCGTCGTTGGCGGCGATGACTCCGGCGCCCAGCCCGCGGTCGGCGAGGTTGGCGTACTGGGTGAACGGGAAGTCGGCGGTGCGGTAGTCCGCGTACGGGTCGCCGCCGCCGTAGGGGTTCGCGTCGCCGGTGAATCCTGCCGAACCGGATTGATGCTGCGCCGTCACGGTGATCAGGTCTGCCTTTCGAGATCGATGGGTGGAATTCAGCTGGTCCGGGTGAGGAGTCGCCCCTTCGGGTCGGTGAACTCTCCGTCCGCGACGATGCGTTCGCCGCGCAGCCAGGTGGACTTCACGACGCCGTACAGGGTCTTGCCCGCGTACGCCGTCACACGGTTGCGGTGCTGGAGCGCGGCCGGGTCCACGGTGAAGGTCGCGTCGGGCGCGAGGACGGCGAAGTCGGCGTCGCGGCCCGCCTCGATGGCGCCCTTCTGATCCAGTCCCACGAGTTGCGCCGTGCGCGCGGACATCCAGCGGACCACGTCCTCCAGGCCGTGTCCGCGCCCCCGCGCCTCCGTCCATACGGCCGCCAGACTCAGCTGCAGTCCGGAGATACCGCCCCAGGCGGTCGCGAAGTCGTCGGTCTTCAGGTCGGCCGTGGAGGGCGAGTGGTCGGTGACCACGCAGTCGATCGTGCCGTCGGCCAGCGCCTGCCAGAGCAGGTCCTGGTTGGCGGACTCGCGGATCGGCGGGCAGCACTTGAACTCGCTGGCACCGTCCGGGACTTCCTCGGCGGTGAGGGTCAGATAGTGCGGGCAGGTCTCGACGGTGATCCGTACGCCTTCCCGCTTCGCCTCGGCGATCAGCGGCAGGGCGTCACTCGACGACAGGTGCAGTACGTGCACGCGCGCGTGGAGGCGTTTCGCCTGGGCGATCAGCTGGGCGATGGCCGTGTCCTCCGCGTCGCGCGGGCGTGAGGCGAGGAAGTCGGCGTACTTGGGGCCGCCCTGCTGCGGGGCGGCTTCGAGGTGGTGCGGGTCCTCGGCGTGCACGATCAGCAGGCCGCCGAAGGAGCTGATCTCGGCCATGGACCGGGCGAGCCGGTCCTGGTCCAGGTGCGGGAACTCGTCCACGCCGGACGGCGACAGGAAGGCCTTGAAGCCGAAGACGCCGGCCTCGTGCAGCGGGCGCAGGTCCTTGAGGTTGTCGGGCAGGGCGCCGCCCCAGAAGCCGACGTCGATGTGCGCCTTGTCGGCGGCGACCCGCTGCTTGGTGCGGAGGTTGTCGACCGTCGTCGTCGGCGGGAGGGAGTTGAGCGGCATGTCGACGAGGGTGGTGATGCCGCCGGCCGCCGCGGCGCGCGTGGCGGTCCAGAAGCCCTCCCACTCGGTGCGGCCCGGGTCGTTGACGTGCACATGCGTGTCGACCAGGCCGGGCAGCAGGACGTCGTCGCCGAGGTCCTCCAGCCGGGCGCCGGACGGGACTTCGGCGTCGTACCCGAGTACGGCCGTGATCTTGCCGGCGGACACGGTGACCGAGGCGGCCCGCGCCCCTTCCGGGGTGATGACGCGCGTCGAGCGCAGCACCAGTTCAGCGTCGGACACCCGGACCCCTCTCTGCCGCCTCTTGCTTCCGCTCTCACGGAATTCAACGTTCTGTTGAAGGAGTCTCGTCTCCCGTTCCGGCACCGTCAAGGGCACACTTCTCCACAGTGCACCCGTCCGACACTCTCTGGACGTTTCCACAAAGCGGAATTACAATTCCAGCAAGCAGAACGTAGCTACGTACAAGCAGGGAGTCAACCGACCGACGGGTAGGCTTCTGGCCTCCCACCGGTCCCGAAAGGAACGTGCCGTGCCGACGTCCAGCGCCAGCGCCACCGAGTCCGTCAAGCCCAACGGCGGCGGGGTCCAGTCCCTCGAGCGCGCCTTCGATCTGCTGGAGCGGATGGCGGACGCGGGTGGCGAGGTCGGCCTGAGCGAGCTGTCCGCGAGCAGCGGGCTGCCGCTGCCCACCATCCACCGCCTCATGCGGACGCTCGTGGCCTGCGGATACGTCCGCCAGCAGCCCAACCGCCGCTATGCCCTCGGCCCGCGTCTGATCCGGCTCGGCGAGTCCGCGTCCCGGCTGCTCGGCACCTGGGCCCGCCCCTACCTCGCCCGGCTGGTCGAGGAGACCGGCGAGACGGCGAACATGGCCCTGCTCGACGGCGACGAGATCGTCTACGTCGCCCAGGTGCCGTCCAAGCACTCGATGCGCATGTTCACCGAGGTCGGCCGACGGGTGCTGCCGCACTCCACCGGCGTCGGCAAGGCGCTGCTCGCCTCGTTCCCGCCGGAGGAGGTGCGGGCCCTGCTGTCCCGTACCGGGATGCCCGCCGCCACGGAGAAGACGATCACCACGGCGGACGGCTTCCTCGCGGCGCTGGAGGACGTGCGGCGCAACGGCTACGCGGTCGACGACAGCGAGCAGGAGGTCGGGGTGCGCTGCCTGGCCGTTTCCGTCCCCGACTCCCCCACCGCGGCGGCGATTTCGATCTCCGGTCCGGCCGGCCGGGTCACCGAGGCGACGACCGACAAGATCGTGCCGGTGCTCCAGCAGGTGGCCGTGGAGCTGTCGGAGGCGCTGGCGAGCTCGACCCCGACGGCGTAGATCGGCGTCGGCGTCCGAGCGCGGGCCGCGAGTCAGCGGCGCGGCGGCTCCCCGAACATCTCCACCGCGTCGCGCACCTGCGTGAGTCCCGGGGACAGCGCGCTCACCGACCCGATCGCCCCCGCGATCACCAGCAGCGACCTCCGCAGCCGGGGAGTCTCCGGCGCTCCTGAGATCACCATCGCGGCCAGCGCCGCGAGTTCGTCCTCGGCGATCCCCCGGTCCGGGAACTCGGCCGGATGCGCGGCGAGTTCGCGGCGCAGACGGGACACGGCCGTCCGCAGTTCCGCCACCCTTGGGTCCTCGCTGCTGCCCGTCACCGGCCTCTGCCTCAAGCTCCGCAACAAAGCTCTCCCCCTCGCACGCCGTTGTGCGCCAGTAGTCGCGCATCCCCAGCCGAGCACCCCCTGGCGTAGCTCGGGCGCCGGGGACGCGGGTCAGTAAACGCCACCCGTTGCCGAAGCGCCACCACGCGGACGGAAATTCAGTCGTTGGAAGTCGGGCGCTCGCGCGGGTGTCAGGTATGCAGGACGCATGACTGAGATGGAAGCCTCCCCGGTGGCCGGTCTGCTCCTCGCGGCCGGCGGTGGCCGACGACTCGGCGGACGGCCGAAAGCACTGCTGCGGCACCGTGGCCGACCGCTCGTGGAGCATGCCGTCGGCGTGCTGCGCGCGGCCGGCTGTGCCCGCGTCCACGTGGTGCTGGGCGCGCGGGCCGCCGCCGTACGGGAGCAGGCGGAGCTCGGGGACTGTGTGCTGGTGGAGAACCCGGAGTGGGCCGAGGGGATGGGTTCCTCGCTGCGTGCCGGGCTCGATTCGCTCGCCGGTACGGGGGCGCGGGCGGCGCTGGTCTCGCTCGTCGACCAGCCGGGCATCGGGCCGGAGGCGGTCGCGCGGGTGCTCGGCGCGTACGAGGACGAGTCGTCGCTGGTCTCGGCGGCCTACGACGGGGTACGCGGGCATCCCGTGCTCTTCGGCGCCGCCCACTGGGCCGGCATCGCGGCGACCGCGACCGGTGACCGTGGGGCACGCGCCTATCTGAAGGAGCACCGGGAGGCGATCCGGCTCATCGAGTGCGGGGACGTTGCGCAGCCGTACGACATCGACACCGAGGCCGATCTCGCCCACCTTGAGTAAGGGTGGTGGCACCCGGAGCCACCTTGCCTCGACTCAGAGAATCTCGACATCAACAAACCATTGAACTTCCACCATGAGGAAACTAGTATCCACTGATCAGAAGCGCCCGTCCGCTCCACGGGCGTTGTCCGACGTATCCGGGAAGACTGGCACCCGGTGCCAAAGCTCGACAGCTCGTCTTCGTAGCTCGCTGAAGGAAGTGACAGCTCATGTCCGCACCAGCGCCGTCCCCGCTGGCCATCGTCGACGCCGAGCCCCTGCCCCGGCAGGAGGAGGTCCTTAACGAGCCGGCCCTCGCCTTCGTGGCCGAGCTGCACCGGCGGTTCACGCCCCGGCGTGACGAGCTGCTCGCCCGCCGCGCGGAGCGCCGCGCCGAGATCGCCCGGACGTCCACGCTCGACTTCCTCCCGGAGACCGCCGCGATCCGTGCGGACGACTCCTGGCGGGTGGCCCCGTGCCCGCCCGCGCTCCAGGACCGCCGGGTGGAGATCACCGGCCCCACCGACCGCAAGATGACCATCAACGCCCTCAACTCGGGCGCCAGGGTCTGGCTCGCCGACTTCGAGGACGCCTCCGCGCCCACCTGGGAGAACGTCGTCCTCGGCCAGCTCAACCTGATGGACGCGTACAACCGCGGCATCGACTTCACCGACCCGAAGTCCGGCAAGTCGTACGCCCTCAAGGCCGACGAAGAGCTCGCGACCGTCGTCATGCGCCCGCGCGGCTGGCACCTGAACGAGCGTCACCTCCAGGTCGACGGTGAGCAGGTCCCCGGCGCCTTCGTCGACTTCGGCCTGTACTTCTTCCACAACGCCCAGCGCCTGATCGACCTCGGCAAGGGCCCGTACTTCTACCTCCCGAAGACGGAATCGCACCTGGAGGCACGCCTCTGGAACGACGTGTTCGTCTTCGCGCAGGACTACGTCGGCATCCCGCAGGGCACCGTCCGCGCCACCGTCCTGATCGAGACGATCACGGCGGCGTACGAGATGGAGGAGATCCTCCACGAACTGCGCGACCACGCCTCCGGGTTGAACGCCGGCCGCTGGGACTACCTGTTCTCCATCGTGAAGAACTTCCGTGACGGCGGCGCCAAGTTCGTCCTCCCGGACCGCAACGCCGTGACGATGACGGCGCCGTTCATGCGCGCGTACACGGAACTGCTGGTCCGCACCTGCCACAAGCGCGGCGCGCACGCGATCGGCGGCATGGCGGCCTTCATCCCCTCCCGCCGGGACGCCGAGGTCAACAAGGTGGCCTTCGAGAAGGTCCGCGCCGACAAGGACCGCGAGGCCGGCGACGGCTTCGACGGCTCCTGGGTCGCCCACCCCGACCTGGTCCCGATCGCCATGGAGTCCTTCGACAAGGTCCTCGGCGAGAAGCCGAACCAGAAGGACCGGCTGCGTGAGGACGTCCACGTCGAGGCGGCCGACCTGATCGCGATCGACTCGCTGGACGCCAGGCCGACGTACCCGGGCCTGGTCAACGCCGTCCAGGTCGGCATCCGTTACATCGAGGCCTGGCTGCGCGGCCTCGGCGCGGTCGCCATCTTCAACCTCATGGAGGACGCGGCCACCGCCGAGATCTCCCGCTCCCAGATCTGGCAGTGGATCAACGCGGGCGTCGAGTTCGAGAACGGCGAGCAGGCCACGCCCGAGCTGGCCCGCAAGGTCGCCGCCGAGGAACTGGCGAACATCCGCGCCGAGATCGGCCAGGAGGCCTTCGCGGCCGGCCACTGGCAGCAGGCCCACGACCTGCTCCTGGAGGTCTCCCTCGACGAGAACTACGCGGACTTCCTGACGCTGCCCGCGTACGAGCAGCTCAAGGGCTGACCTACTCCTGCGAGGCCTTGTCCGAGTGGCCCAGGGACTTCCCCGGGGCCACTCGGTCGCGTACGGCCTGCTTGACCGCCGTCGGCTCGGGGAAGCCCTGGTCGCGGCGGTCCCAGACCACCTCGTCGTCCACGCGGACGACGAACACGCCGCCCCTGCCGGGCTTCAGCGCCAGCTCGGACAGCTCCGCCTCGAAGGTCGTCAGCAGTTCCTGCGCGAGCCAGGCCGCGCGCGGCAGCCACTTGCACTGGGTGCAGTACTCGATCTCGACACGGCCACTCATCCGAGGTGCACCGACCAATCCTGTTCCGCGGCCGGTTTGCCGTGCAGGTCGGGCACCTGCTTCAGCCACTTCGGCCGGCCTTGCTGTGACCTCGCCGTCCGCAGGGCCTCCTCGGCGGCGAGTTCCTCCCGGGTGGGGAAGTCGGTGGGGAGCCAGGCGGCGGACGCCCGCACGCGCGCGTGCAGGTGGGCGACGTAGGCCTCGCGGGCCGCGTCGGGCGTCTCGAAGCCGGGCTCGTCGGCCAGCCAGGCGTCCGGCACCTCCGCCACGATCGCGCGCAGCAGTTCCTCGGTCACCCTGGGCGCCAGCTCGACGTCGGCGGCGCGCACGTCGGGGGTGTAGTGGCCGAGGGCGTGATGGCGGAAGTCGTAGGCCTTCTCGGGGTCCGAGCCGTCCCAGCGGTGGTGGAAGATCAGGGCCGCTCCGTGGTCGATCAGCCACAGGCGCGGGGGTACCGTGCCGAGCGTCGGCCAGATCATCAGGTTCGAGCTGTGGACCGTACGGTCCACGTTCGCGGTCAGGGCGTCCACCCAGACGATCCGGCCGGCCTCCAGCGGGTCGACGCGGAAAGTCTTCGCGACGTCGGGGGTGAAGTCCCGCGCGCCCGGCAGGAAGTCCATGCCGAGGTTGACCCCCGCGCTGGCGGCGTGCAGCTCGCGCACCTCCTGGTGGGGCTCGCTGTCCGCGATGGCGGGGTCGAAGTGGACCAGGACCAGCTCGGGGAAGCGCAGCCCGAGAGCGCGGGCCAGCTCACCGACGATCACCTCGGCGACCAGCGCCTTGCGGCCCTGCGCGGAGCCGGTGAACTTGACGACGTAAGAGCCCAGGTCGTCGGCCTCGACGACGCCGGGGACGGAGCCGCCGGAGTGCAGGGGCGCGACGTAACGGGTCGCGGTGACCTCTCTCAGCATCTTCCAAGGCCCCGCATATCGTCCGCCTGCCCTCCGTCATTGCGAGCCGGCTCGGCCCGGTGCACCCAGGAAACCTTAACCAGGCGGGACAGCACACGGCAGAGGCGGCCGGTCAGACCTTCAGACCTCCTCATCCATCCTGATCGACCTTCGCAGGTCCTCGGTGGCCTCGCCGGTCTTGCCCTCCCGCTCCTCCAGGAGGGCCGCGGCGATGGCGTCCAGCTTCCGCTGGATCGCGTGCTCGGCCCGCTGCTCGGAGTTCTTCAGCAAGGCCAGCAGCAGCAACGTCACCGCGGTCATCATGTCCCCGGCCAGAAACAGCCACTCGTCACTGAGCCCGGCCACATGCGTGGCGATGAAGAAGGCCACGAGTGCCAGGCAGATGACGTAGAAGGGCAGGGAGCTGGTCAAGTGGGCCGCGGCTTCGGACAGACGCCTGAAGCGTCCCTCCGTCCGCCCGGCAGGATGTCCGAGGCTCATGGGCGCTGCCTTCCACAGAGCTGGGAGAAGCCCACTCCGAGTTCCCAACATCAGCGACTCCATGAGTGCGGGCGGCTGCCTGCGGAGACGCGGGGTCGGCATCACCGGGTGGTGCCGGGGGAAGATGCCCTCGTGGAGGTGAGGCGAGCGAGATGGACGTCCTGGGTGTCGACGCCTGCGGCAAGCAGGGCTGGGTGGGGATCAGGCTCACCGACGGCGGGTACGCGGGCAGCCTGGTGGACGTCCGGCTGGATGCGTTGATCGAGCGGGCCGGCGGGGTCTCGGCGATCGCGGTGGACATGCCGCTGGGGCTGGTCGAGCGGGGCTGGCGTGCTGCGGATCTCGGGGCGAGGGTGCTGCTCCGGGAGCGGCGCAGCTCGGTCTTCCTCGTGGCGCCGCGGCCTGCGTGGCTGGAGTCGGAGTACGTGGCGGCGGGTGACCGGTGCCATGAGCTGACCGGCCGGCGGCTGAGCCGACAGGCGTGGGCGCTGGCTCCGAAGCTGCTGGAGGCTCGGACGTGCTGGCTCGCCGACGAGCGGGTCCACGAGGTGCACCCCGAGGTGTCCTTCCGTGCCCTGGCCGACGGGGTCCCGCCGGCGTACGCCAAGAAGACCTGGCGCGGCCAGAACACGCGCCGCTCCCTGCTGGCCGCGGCCGGGATCGCTCTGCCCGACGAACTCGGCGAGGCGGATCGCGTACCCGCGGACGACGTGCTCGACGCCGCCGCCGCGGCCTGGTCGGCACACCGGATCGCCCGCGGAACCGCTGAACGGGTCCCGGAGGTACCGGAGTTGGACGCGGAAGGCCGCACCGTGGAGATCCGGTACTGACGACCGGTCATCCACCCGGTACAGCACCGGCCGTCGCGACTCCCCGCCCATCACCGGCCAGCCCCAGCAGGCCGTTGCTACGGCGGCCACCGGGGGCCGGAGCCGAGTGGGCGGCGCACGCGCGCCGACGGGGCAACCACGGACGCGCCGGCCTGGCGGCTACGAACCCCCAGCGTCCCGGCCACGGACGCGCCGGCGTGGCTGCCACGGGACAGGTGGGCGTGCCGGTCACGGGACGCGCCGGCGTGCCAGCCACGGACGCACCCGCTTGGCGGCGACACTCGCGGGGGTCGGCCCGGCATCCAGCCGCCGAGGAGACGGCGGACGCGTGCCGACGGGGCAACCACGGACGCGCCGGCCTGGCGGCCACGAACGCGTGGGCGTGCCGGTCACGGGACGCGTCGGCGTGCCAGCCACGGACGCACCCGCTTGGCGGCGACACTCGCGGGGGTCGGCCCGGCATCCAGCCGCCGAGGAGACGGCGGACGCGTGCCGACGGGGCGACCAAGGACGCGGCGACTGGCGGCCACGAACCCCCAGCGCCCCGGCCACAGACGCGCCGGCGTGGCGGCCAAGGGACGCGTGGGCGTGCCGGCCACGGACGCGCCGCGTGCCGGCCACGGACGCACCAGCTCGGCGGCGACGCTCGCGGCGGTCGGCCCGGCGTCCAGCAGACCCGCCCGACACAGCACACAGCACACAGCAGCACGCGGCGGGGCCGCTCCTCGGGTGGCAGGCCACCGCTCTCGCAGGCCACCCGGCACAGCAGCATGCGGCGGCTCTGCCGCTCGGGGGCAGGCTGCCGCCCTCGCAGGCCCGCCCCGGCACAGCGGCACGCGGCAGGACCACTCCTCGGAGGTCAGGCCACCGCTCTCGCAGACCCGCCCGGCGCAGCAGCATGCGGCGCGACCGCTGCTCGGGGGTCGGCCCGGCGTCCAGCAGGGCTGCTGGACGCCGATCTCGGCGTTCAGCGCGCCAGCGGGTTCGGCAGGGGCAGATAGCGGGCGTCGGCGCCGTCCGCGCCCGTCCAGCGCAGTAGCAGGTTGGTCTTGCCGGGGAGGGTGGGGGACGACAGGAGGGCGGGGATCTCGGGGAGATCGTGGCGGGCCAGCTCGCGGCGGGCGGCCGGCCAGGGGTTCAGGGTCGGGTGGTGGGCGGCGAGGGCACCGGCGATCTCGACGAGGTGGTTGACGACCAGGCAGTACACCAGCCGCTCCCAGCCGGCCGCCCGCGGCACGTCCGGCACCAGTTTCACGCCCTCGGCGTCCCGGAACAGGGCCTGCACCGGCATGCCGTCGGTGTCGACGGCGACCAGCGTGTTCTGCAGGTGCGCCTCGAGTACGACGCCGTGGTCGGCGAAGGCCGCGAGGGCCGGGGGGACGACCTGGGCGAGATACGCCTCCCACCATGCTGCCGGGTGCCGCGCCTCAGACAGCGGGCTTCCCTCGAAGCCCTCGACGAGGCCGGCGGCGAGCAGTGGCGTCGCACCCGGCAGCACACGGCCCCGCAGACCGTCGCGGACCAGGACCGCCAGTTCCTCGAAGGCGAAGTCGGCGGTGCGGTAGCCGCGGTCGCCGAGCCAGGCGGCGGGGCCGTCGAGCGCGGTGAAAGCGGCCGCCGTCGCCGTGTCCGTGCGGCGGAGTCTCAGCAGGTCGTGGCGCCACAGCCGACGGATGTCGTTGGTGATGCGCACGTCCAGGCTGAACTTGAGGAAGAGGTCCCGCTCGGGGGCGTACAGCGTGCGGATCGCGGCCGTCGGCCAGGCGTCGAAGCCGGTCGTGCCGAGCCGCACGAGCCTGCCGTCGGCGAAGGCGTCCGCGAGTTCCCGGCCGACCAGGTCCAGCTGCCAGGGGTGCGCGGGCAGCAGCCGGTAGCCGGGCGGGGCCTCGCCGAGGGCGTCGAGGGCGGAGGTGTCGCCCTCCTCGACGACCGTGTCCTGGCGCAGGCCGAGCAGCGTCAGCGGGAAGCGGGCGTATGCCTCCGGGGCGTACGGCAGCCAGGTCGCGACCGGGCCGCCGCCGCGCGCCTTGGGGGCGGGGTGGTAGGGGTGGCCGGTGAGGAGGGACTGTTCGGAGCGCAGGTAGAGGTCGTCCGGCGGCGTCGCACACGCGCGTGCCGTGAGCAGCGCGGCCAGCGCGTCCCGGCTGTCGATGATCTCGGCGGGCAGCTCGTGGTTGGACAGGCCGGTGTGGCGGCGCAGTTCGTCGGCGACGAGTTTGACGAGCTCGGCGTGCCCGACGCGCTGCCACGCGCCGCCCACGTACATCTCGGGTTCGGCGGGCCGACGCTCGCCGAGGACGCGCAGCAGGCGACCCGAGCCGCGCAGCCGGTACACATGCCGTTCGCCGGCCCCGGGCTCCGGTTCGGCCGCTTCCCGCAGCAGGCAGTTGAGCAACGGCGCGGCGGAGTGGGCGTCGGCGCGTTCCGCGACGTCGGCGGCGGGCGGAGGGTTGAGGTGCACGCGATCCACTCGTTCTCTACGGTCCGTTCAGGCGGGGGGACGATCAGTATGTCTGTCGTCGGCACCTGCCCCGACGCCCTACTCGTACCCGAGGAGCCCGCCCGTGCACCGTCCCCCCAGCGCCGAGGCCGAGGTCGCGGCCGAACTGGCCGAGGTACGCCCCGGACTCGCCCCGCGTCACGCGGCCGAGCTCCCCGGGGCCCGCGCGGCCGTGCTGACCCGGCTGTGGCGTGCGCTGGCGTACGAGCCGCTGCCCTGGGTGGCCCGGCGTGAGCGCGGCCGGGAGGGCCTCACCCTGCGTCTTTCGGACGGCCGTCGGCTGCACGGCCCGCATGCCGACCCGTATGCCACCACCGCGTACGTCACCGCCGTACGACTCGGCGAGACCCCGTACGACGATCCGGCCCGGCTGCTGACCGACCTGGCCGTGCCGCACGGCACCTCCCTCGCCGCCGAACTCGGCCACAGCGTGGCCTCGTTGGCGCTGTCCCGCGCCGGTCAGGAAGGTCGCTCGAAGGAGTGGCCGACGCACGACTGGGAGTGGGAGCAGCGGGTGGTGGACGGGCATCCGTTCCATCCCAACTGCCGTTCCCGGCCCGGCTTCTCGGTCGCCGAGCAGCTGGCGTACGGGCCCGAGCACCGGCCGGTGGTGACGCTGGCGCGGGTGCCGGTGCGGGCGCGGGAGTGCCTGGTGACGGGCGAGTGGCCGGAGGGGATGCGGGACGGGGGGCGGCTGCTGATCCCGGTGCATCCGTGGCAGGCCGAGCATGTGCTCAAGCGCCCCCGCGACCCTTACGACAGCGGAGTCGCCGCGCATCCGCTGATGTCCCTGCGCACGCTCGCCCTCCCCGACGGGCCGCACGTCAAGACCGCGCTGAGCACGCGGTTGACCTCCTCGGTGCGGGACATCTCGGTGTACTCCATCGGCCTGTCGGCCACGCTGTCGGACTTCGCGGAGACCCTGGCGGCCCGCATGGACGGGCTGCTGCACGTCACCCGCACACTGGGGGCCGCGACGGCCGACTCGCCCGATCTGGCCGCGGTGGTGCGTCAGTCGCCGCAGGTCTACGCGGGGCCCGGCGAGCGAGTCGTACCGGTCGCCGCGCTCGCCACCACCGAGCTGGCCCGATCCCCCGTGTGGCAGGCCGAGTTCACCCGGCTCGCCCTCACGGTGGGGCTGCGGCTGCTGGAGCTGGGCGTGGCCCTGGAGGCGCACGGTCAGAACCTGCTCGTGGTGGTCTCGCCGAGCGGCTCCCCGGTGCGGCTGGTCTACCGCGACCTCGCCGACATCCGGATCAGCCCCGCGCGCCTGGCCCGGCACGGCATCCCGATCCCCGAGCTGACCGGCCGGATCGTCACGGACGACGTGACGGCCCTGCGCCGCAAGCTGTTCGGCTCACTGGTGGCCGGGGCGCTCGCGGGTACGGCGGGCTCGGGCCCGGCGTTGCGCGGGGCGCTGGAAGCGGTCGTACGGGATCTGCCGGGGACCGTGGATCTGGCCGCACTGCGTGCGCAGGCGCTGCCCACGAAGGCGCTGACCTTGATGCGGCTCTCGCCGGGAACACCCGGGGACCAGTGGGCACAGCTGCCCAATCCGCTGGTCACCGAGGTGTTCTGACCTCGTTTTGAAGCGGGACACCTCTGATCAATAGGATCCGCCGATGATCACAAGAACACGGCTGGCGACCGGGGTCTGCGCCCTGCTCGCCGCGCTCGCGGCCGGGATGGCGTTCCCGGCCGGGGCGATTGCCGACGAGACCAGTGCGACCGCGCCGAAGGTCGATCTCGTGCTGGATGTGAGCGGCTCGATGCGGGCGCGTGACATCGACGGACAGTCGCGGATGGCCGCGGCGAAGCAGGCGTTCAACGAGGTGCTCGACGCGACGCCCGAGGAGGTCCGGCTCGGCATCCGCACGCTCGGCGCCAACTACCCGGGCGACGACCGCAGGACGGGCTGCAAGGACACCGCGCAGCTCTACCCGGTCGGCCCGCTGGACCGCACCGAGGCGAAGGCGGCGGTGGCGACGCTGGCGCCCACCGGCTGGACCCCGATCGGCCCCGCGCTGCTGAAGGCGGCCGACGACCTGGACGGCGGCGAGGGCTCCAAGCGCATCGTGCTGATCAGCGACGGCGAGGACACCTGCGCCCCGCTCGACCCGTGCGAGGTGGCCCGGGAGATCGCCGCCAAGGGCATCGGCCTGACCATCGACACGCTCGGCCTGGTCCCGAACACCAAGATGCGGCAGCAGCTCAGCTGCATCGCCGAGGCGACCGGCGGCACCTTCACCTCGGTCGAGCACACCGAGGAACTCGCCGACAAAGTCAACCAGTTGGTGGACCGGGCGGCCGACCCGGTGGTGACGCCGGTCGCGACGACGGGCGCCGACCAGTGCGCGAAGGCGCCCACCCTGAAGTCGGGCCTGTACACGGACCGCGCGGAGTTCGGGCAGCAGCGCTGGTACCGCGTGGACGTCGAACCCGGAAAGGAGCTGCGGGCGTCCGTGAGCGTGTCGGCCGACCGTGCGGTGAACCCCTCCTACGGGGTGCTGGTGCGGGCGGTGACCGAGCGCGGCCGGGAGATCGTGCGCGGCGAGGCGGCGGGCAACGGCCGTACGGATGCCGTGTCCACCGGCGTGCGCTATCCGAAGGCCGAGATCGACGACGACGAGGACACCGCGACCGCCGAGACCGTGTGCCTCCAGGTCACCCATTCCTTCTCGGCGGGCTCCGGGGTGCAGACCACACCCGGTCTGCCGCTGGAGCTGACGGTCGACGTCGTGGACGGGCCGTCGACGTCGAGCGACGTGGCCTCCTTCGGCCTCGGGCGCGGCTGGTGGCTGCTCGGCGCGCTGATCCTCACCGGCTTCCTCGCCGGTCTCGTCTGGGGCTGGCTGTCGCGCTGGCGGCTCGCGGTCTGGAGGACCAACTGATGCGGATCACACGTGTGTTGAGCGGCGCTCTGCTGGCGCTGGGGCTGGCGGCGGGTCCCGCCGCGGCCGACTCCTCGCCGTCGCCGAGCGCGTCGGAGGACGCCGGCGCGCCGACCCAGGCGGGGACCTCCTACCGTACGGCGACGGAGATCGAGCAGGGCCGGACGGCCACGGCGAGCGCCTCCACGGGCGACTACCTGTACTGGTCCTTCCCCGCGGACGCCGGCCGGCGACCCACCGTCAAGGCGACGGTGAAGCTGCCGGACACGCACGCCGCCGAGACCTGGCAGATCGACGTGTACGACGGCCTGCGGCGCCGCCAGGCCTGCCAGTACGGGGCACAGACGCGCACCGCCGCGGCGAACGCGGCCTCGGTCGAGCTGACCTGTGTCCTGCGTACCGTCCGGGCCTGGTCGGAGCCATGGGCCAATGACCCGCTGCCGGGCACGTACTACATCCGGCTGACGGTCGTGGATGTGCCCACCTCCGACCTCGGTCTTCCGGTCGGCGCCGAGGTCCGGGTCGACTCCGAGGACATCGGCGGTTCGGCGGCGGTGGACGGCTCGCTGGCCCAGCCGCTCGTACCGGGCGTCGCCGTGAAGTCCGAGCAGGAAGAGGAGAGTTCGTCGGCCTCGGCGGTGCTGTCCAGCATCGAGCCCGAGGACGGCTGGGCGTCCGGCTGGTGGTCCGACCGGTGGGTGTGGACGGCGATCGGCGGCGTGCTGGCCGCGCTCGCGGGGATCGGCGGGTATGCGCTGACCCGTGGGTCGGGCCGGCCCTCGCAGGTGCCGCCGGGGG
The DNA here is from genome assembly GCF_055634335.1 of Streptomyces sp. NPDC111802. Taxonomy (NCBI): domain Bacteria; kingdom Bacillati; phylum Actinomycetota; class Actinomycetes; order Kitasatosporales; family Streptomycetaceae; genus Streptomyces; species Streptomyces sp. NPDC111802. Next base: position 85,910 of record NZ_JBVKCZ010000031.1, read on the forward strand.
CCTGACGACTTGTCAAGTCGTCGGCTGAGCCCGCCGTACGTGATCGTGCGGCGGGCTTCACTCTGCTCAGACGTCGAGCAGGGCCTTGGCCAGGGTCCCGTCGCCGGTCACCTCGATACGACCGTCCCGTACGGCGTCGGCCACGCTCAACTCCCCCCGCGCCACCGCCTCACACGTCCCCGAGTCCAGCACCAGCCGCGCGTCGGGCTCCACAGGGGCGGCACCGTCCCCGTAGACCGGCCCGTCCTCGGCGCCGACGTGGAGATGGAACTGCCCCTCCGCCAGGCGGACTTCGACGACGCCCTCCCCCTCAAGCGCCCGCAGCAGAGGCAGCGCGAACCAGTGCGCGCGCACGGCGTCGGTGGGGCGGCGCTCGCCGAGCTCGGGCCGGCCCCACTCCCCCAGCGCCTGCAGCACGGGCAGCAACTCGCGGCCACGTGGGGTGAGTTCGTACACATACGCCGCTCCGGGCGGCGGCAGCCGTCGCCTGGTGCTGATGCCGTCCCGCTCCATGTCCTTCAGCCGAGAGGCGAGTACGTCCGTGCTGACGCCCGGCAGATCGGCGTGCAGGTCGGTGTAACGCCGCGGGCCGGCCAGCAGCTCCCGGACGATCAGCAGGGTCCAGCGGTCGCCGACGACGTCGAGCGCGCGGGCGGCGGAACAGTACTGGTCGTAGCTTCGGCGAGGTGACATGCGACGCAGTCTAGACATGTTGTTGGACTTTCCAAGCTCGAACTTGGTAAAACCAAGCAACACACGAAACCGGAGGGCGAGCGCGCATGGAGTTCCGGCAGTCGAACAAGCTCAGCGAGGTCTGTTACGAGATCCGCGGCCCGGTGATCGAGCACGCGGACGCGCTGGAGAAGGCGGGCCACAGCGTGCTGCGCCTGAACACCGGCAACCCCGCGGCGTTCGGCTTCGAGGCGCCGGAGGAGATCCTCCAGGACATGATCCGGATGCTCCCCCAGGCGCACGGCTACACCGACTCGCGCGGCGTCCTCTCCGCCCGCCGGGCCGTGGCCCAGCGCTATCAGACGCTCGGCCTGGAGGTCGGCGTCGACGACGTCTTCCTCGGCAACGGCGTGTCCGAACTGGTCTCCATGGCCGTACAGGCACTGATCGAGGACGGCGACGAGATCCTCATCCCCGCCCCCGACTTCCCCCTCTGGACCGCGGTGACAACCCTCGCCGGCGGCAAGGCGGTGCACTACCTCTGCGACGAGCAGGCCGAGTGGTACCCAGACCTGGACGACATGGCCTCGAAGATCACGGACCGTACGAAGGCCGTGGTCATCATCAACCCGAACAACCCCACCGGCGCGGTCTACCCCAAGGAGATCGTCGAGGGCATCCTCGACCTCGCCCGCCGGCACGGCCTGATGGTCTTCGCCGACGAGATCTACGACCAGATCCTCTACGACGACGCCGTGCACCACTCGGCCGCCGCCCTCGCCCCCGACCTGGTGGTCCTCACCTTCTGCGGCCTGTCGAAGACGTACCGGGTGGCGGGCTTCCGCTCCGGCTGGCTGGTGGTCACCGGCCCGAAGCAGCACGCGAAGGACTATCTGGAGGGCCTGACGATGCTGGCCTCCATGCGTCTGTGCGCCAACGCGCCCGCGCAGTACGCCATCCAGGCCGCGCTCGGCGGCCGCCAGTCGATCCGCGAACTGACCACGCCCGGCGGCCGGCTGCGCGAGCAGCGCGACATGGCCTGGGAGAAGCTCAACGAGATCCCCGGTGTGTCGTGCGTGAAGCCGAAGGGCGCGCTGTACGCCTTCCCGCGCCTCGACCCCAAGGTCCACAAGATCCACGACGACGAGCGGTTCGTCCTGGACCTGCTGCTGCGGGAGAAGATCCAGGTGGTCCAGGGCACCGGCTTCAACTGGCCGACCCCCGACCACTTCCGCATCCTGACCCTGCCGTACGCCGAGGACCTGGAGGCGGCGATCGGGCGCATCGGGCGGTTCCTGAGCGGATACCGGCAGGACTGACCGCCCGCGCGGGTAGAACCCGTGCATGAGCACCCGCCCTCTCCTCCTCCTCGACGTGGACGGCCCCCTCAACCCGTTCCGCGCCCTGTACCTCGGCCATCGCGGCTACGTCACGCGCCGGCTGCACCCGGTGACCTGGTCGGCCCGGCAGGCACCGGGATCCCGGCGGCTGCGTCGCGGTCTGCGGGTGCGGCTGCATCCGGGGCACGGGGCGCGGCTGCTGGCGCTGCCCTACGAGCTGGCGTGGGCCACCACCTGGCAGCACCAGGCCAACGAGATGATCGCGCCGGTGATCGGACTGCCCGCCGACATGCCGGTGATCGAGTGGCCGGAGCTGTTCGAGAGCGATCCGGAAGGGCTGTACTGGAAGACCCGGCACGTGCTGACGTGGGCGGCGGGGCGGCCGTTCGTCTGGGTCGACGATATGATCACCGACCTCGATGTACGCCATGTGGCCGCCCACCACGACGCCGCCGCGCTGCTGTTGCCGGTCGACGCGCGCAGGGGACTGCGTGAGCGTGACTTCACGGAGTTGGAGCGCTGGGCTCTTAGCCTGTGACGCATGGCTGATCTCTTTCTCGTCCGGCACGGTGAGACCGAGTGGTCACGGTCCGGACGGCACACGGGATGGACGGACGTTCCACTGACCGAACGCGGGCGGGAGGAGGCGCGGCGGCTGGTGCCGCTCATCCGGTCGCATCGGATCGGGGCCGCCTTCGTCAGCCCGCTGCAGCGGGCCCGGGAGACCGCCGAGCTGATCGGGCTGCACGACATGCGGGTCGACGCGGATCTGCGCGAGTGGGACTACGGCGGCTACGAGGGGATCACCACCGTGGAGATCCAACGGGAGCGGCCCGGGTGGTTCCTGTTCACGGACGGTGTGGTGCCGGGGCCGCCCGACCATCCCGGGGAGAGCCCGGAGCAGGTCGGGGAGCGCGCCGACCGGATCCTGGCCAAGGTGGACGCGGCATTCGCCAACCACGAGGGATGCGTGGTGCTCGTGGCGCACGGGCACTTCCTGCGGGTGCTCACCGCCCGGCGACTCGGACTGCCGGCGGCGGACGGGGCGCTGTTCCAGCTGGCGACGGGTGCGGTGTGCCGGCTGGGCACGGAGCACGGGCGGCCGGTGATCGCCGGCTGGAATGTCAGACCCGGGTCGTAGCCTTCCCAGCAGATGGTGCCGGTGCGAGCCCGGTGCCCGAGCGCCCGGGGAGGAGCACGCCGTGACCAGACCACCGACCGCGGCCCAGCGGCGTGTCATCGACGCCGCCGATCCCGTCACCGGGCGGCTGCGGGGTACGGAGGCACAGCTCGAAGCGCTGGTGAAGCGCGGGCTCGCCTTCCGGCACCCACGTCCGCCGCACGATCACTTTCTGACGCCGACGGGCCACCGGATACGGGAGGCCGAGCCGACGGCGCCCGTACAGGCCGAGGCTCCCGCGGCTGGTGGTGTCTTCGCCGCGCGGATCGGCGGTGCGGAAGACGCCCCGCAGTCGGGCCCGGCGCGGCTGCGTGAGGTGCGCGGGGCATGGGAGGGGCTGCTGGAGCTGCGCCGGATGACCAATCCGGACGGTGCGACGGACCGGCCGTGCGGGTGGGAGCGTACGCATCTGGTGCAGGCCGCGGCGCTGGCGCTGGAGGCCGCCGGGCACCCTCCGGCCGAGCCGGACTCCGAGGCGGGGTACCGGGTGCGGGCGACCCCGCAGCCGGAGGCGGTCGCCGTGCGCGAGTCCGACGGCGCGCGGCTGCGGGCCTGCGCGGCCACACTGGAAGAGGCGGGCTGGCAGGTCGGTGAGTACACCGAACCTCGTACCAGAGCGCGCTATCTGCTGGCGTCCCCACGCCGGGCGTGACGTGCGTGCCAAGATCGGTGCACAGTCCACCGAAGGTCAGAAGGGGAAGCAGTGAGCGAGCCGTTTTCCGTCCGGGTCACCGTCCGCGGCTATGAGACGGACACGCAGGGGCACGTCAACCAGAGCGTGTACATCAACTACGCCGAGCACGCCCGCTGGTCGCTGCTCCAGACGGCGGGCATCACCCAGACCGGCCTCATAGGCAAGGGGGTGGGACCCGTCGCACTGGAGACGACCATCCGCTACAAACGCGAACTCGTCGCCGGTGACGAGGTCGACGTGACGTGCGCCTTCGAGTGGTCCGGCGGCAGGACCTTCCGCATCGAGCAGCTCGTGCGCAAGGCGGACGGCACGGTGGCCGCCGAACTCACGGCGGTCGGCGGTCTGCTGGACCTCGCGGAGCGCAAGCTGGTGGCCCGTCCCGACGAGATCTTCAAGGAGCTGGCGTCGGACCCGAGTCTGTTCGGGCTCTGAGTCACCTCAGCCGGCGTTCCAAGTGGCGACGGGGATCCCGGCCGACGGGCAGCGGAGGGTTCCGGTGCCCGCCCCCCGCGCCGGCTCCGGTCATTCCCCGGTGAACGCCGCCTTGTGGTCCAGCACCCACTCCCGGTAGCTCCGCGCCGGTCGCCCCAGTGCCCGCGGTACGTCCTCGGTGACGACGGCGTTGCCGCCCTCCTCTATGAAGCGGGCGCTCGCCATGAGGCTGTCCACATAGGCGGCGCCGAGGCCCGTGCCCAGGAGTTGTTCGCGGCGCTGTTCCGCGGTCGGTTGGAGAAGTTCCACCGGCCGGCCGAGGATCTCCCCGAGCACTGCGGCCTGGCCACTGGCACTGATGACCTCGGGTCCGGTCAGGGTGTAGGTGCGCCCCGCGTGACGTGGGTCGAGCAGTGCGCTCACGGCGACCTCGGACACGTCCCGCGGGTCGACCACGCCCTGTCCGCCGTCGCTCATCAGGTGGGGCGCGGGGGTGCCCTCCCGGACGGCCTCGGCCCAGGCGAGCGTGTTGGAGGCGAAGGCGGAGGGGCGCAGCACGGTCCACTCCAGGCCGCTCGCCCGGACGGCCTCCTCGCCGGGCAGGTGCCAGCCGCCGAACCCGGCCAGCCGGGGGTCACCGGTGCCGATCGAGGAGAGCTTCACGATCCGCCTCACCCCGGCCGCCCGCGCCGCCTCGACCAGGCCCCGGTCGTACTCGGCGTCTTCGGGGCCGAACACTCCGACCAGGAAGGCGGCTTCCGCGCCCGCCATCGCCCGCTGGACCGAGACCGGGTCACGGTGGTGCCCGGGTACGGTCTCGACGCCCGAGGGCACCCGGGCCGTCGCCGGGTCCCGGGTCAGGGCACGCACCTTCTCGCCTCGCGCCGCGAGCTGTCGTGCCACTTCACTGCCGATGGTGCCGGTGGCACCCGTCACAAGGATCATGTCCACCACGATGGGCGGCGGGCGGCGCCGGACTCTTGGAAATTCCGGCACGGTTCACGGGCCCGGACGGCCGTGCTCCGGGCCTACGGTGGTGAGGTGACGAACACCATGTTCCGACAGATCCTGCCCACACCCGAGGCACTGCGTCCCTGGGTCGCGGGCATCGGGTCGGTGTCGGTGGACGCCGACCCGGCGGAGCCGTACGTCCAACTCCCCGACAGCGCCACGAAGGTGGTCTTCCGGATCGACGCGGACGGCCGGCGCAGCACCCTGGTCGTCGGCCCGCGTACCCGCGCCTCGTACCACCGGGGCAAGCGGTTCACCTCCTGCCTGGAGATGCGGCTGGCGCCCGGTACCGCCCGCCCCCTGCTCGGCGTCCCGGCGGTCGATCTCGTGGGCGACGCGGTACCCCTGGAGACACTGCCTGCCCCGGCCGCGCGCCAACTGGCCCGCGAGTTGCGGAACATGGCGCCGGATCAGGTGGTGCCGCATCTGGCACAGGTACTCCCGACCCGTCTGTCCGCCGCCGCGGACCGCTCACGCACGGCCCTGCTCAAGGCCGGCGCCGACGCGTTGTCGATGCGCACCGGCCGCGTACCGGGGCAGGTGCGGGACGTGGCACGCGAACTCGCCGTCAGCGAGCGCCAGTTGCGCAACCTCTTCGCCGAGGGCGTCGGTCTCTCGCCGAAGCACTACGCCCGTATCGACCGGGTTCACGCGGTGCTGGCCCGGGCCGGCGACATCCCCTGGGCGCAGCTCGCGGTCACCTCCGGCTACTACGACCAGTCCCATATGACGTCCGACTTCCGCACCCTGATGGGCGTCCCGCCCCGCTCGTACTTCAGCGGCCGCCTCCCCGACGCCCAGCCCTGCCAGGTGGCCGCCCGCCGCTGACGCACGACCGCTGCCACCTCGACGCGGATCCGGCCGTGCCCGTACGGCCGGAGAATTGGGGTGCGACAGGCCCTCCCGCCTGGGATGCTCCGGTCCATGGCCGCACGACGCACCAGACCCAGCCTCTACATCTCCGTCGACATCGAAGCCGACGGCCCCATCCCCGGCCCGTACTCCATGCTGAGCTTCGGCGCGGCGGTCGCCGGAGTGCAGGACGCCGACGGTTTCACGCCGGCCGACCCGCAGGAGCGCACCTTCTATCGGGAGTTGCGTCCCATCAGCGAGGAGTTCGTGCCGGAGGCGCTGGCCGTGAGCGGGCTGGACCGGGCGCGGCTCGTGCGGGAGGGCAGCGAACCGGCGACCGCTCTCGCCGAGTTCGGCGACTGGGTGCGTGAGGTGAGCGCCGGCGCCCAGCCGGTGATGTGCGGCTACCCGGCGTCGTACGACTGGACGTTCCTGTACTGGTATCTGATCCGCTTCACCGGTACCAGCCCCTTCGGGCACTCGGGCTGCCTCGACATGAAGACGCTGTACGCGACGAAGGCACGGCTGCCGTTGCGGGCGGTGGCGAAGGGCACGATGCCGCGCGAGCTGCTCTCCACCAGGCGGCACACACATCACGCGCTGGACGACGCGATCGAGCAGGCCGAGCTGTTCGCCAACCTCATGGCGTGGCCCGGCCGGCTCACAGTGACCTCCTGACGGTCGCCCCTGGTTCAGTGGGCGGCCGCCATGTCCTCCCCGGCCTCCATCGGATGCGTCACGTCCTGGGCGTCGCGCCGCCTGCCCAGGTGGTTGAAGACCAGGTTCAGCGTCACCGCCGCCACACAGCCCGTGGAGATGCCGGAGTCGAGGACGATCCGTGCCGTCTCCGGGAAGGCGTGGTAGAACCCCGGCGCCGTGATCGGGATGATGCCGACGGCCAGCGAGACGGCGACGATCAGGATGTTGTTGTCCTTCTCCAGGCCGGCCCGGACGAGGGTCTGGATGCCGCTCGCGGCGACGGAACCGAACAGCACCACGCCCGCACCGCCCAGGACCGGACGCGGTACGACCGCGATGAGCGACGCGGCCATCGGGCACAGGCCCATCAGCACCAGGAAGCCACCGCCCGCGGCGACGACGTACCGGCTGCGGATCTTCGTCATCGCGACCAGGCCGATGTTCTGGGCGAAGGCGCTGCACATGAAGCCGTTGAAGAGCGGGCTGATCGCCGAGCCGAGGGTGTCGGCGCGCAGGCCGGCCGCGATGGTCCTCTCGTCGGCCGGGCGCTCGACGATCTCGCCGAGCGCCAGCATGTCGGCCGTCGACTCGGTCATCGACACCACCATCACCACGCACAGCGAGATGATCGCGGCGAGCTGGAACTGCGGGGCGCCGAAGTGGAACGGGGTCGGGAAACCGACGACGTCCGCGTCCGCGACCGGTCCGAAGTCCGTGACGCCGAAGGGGATCGCGATCAGTGTGCCGATCACCAGACCGAGCAGTACGGCGATCTGCTTGACGAATCCTCGGGTGAAGCGGCGCAGGAGGAGCACGATCACCAGCGTCGCGCCCGCCAGGCCCAGATAGGTCGTCGAGCCGTAGTCGTCCGCGGCCGGATTCGGTCCCTGCGCCCAGCCGAAGGCGACCGGCAGCAGGGACACACCTATGAGCGTGATCACCGTGCCGGTGACGACCGGCGGGAAGAACCGGACCGCCTTGCTGAAGAAGGGCGCGGCGAGGAAGCCCAGGAGGCCGGCGACGATCACCGCTCCGAAGATGATGGGCAGGGCGTCGGACTTGTCGTCGGTGGAGGCGACGATCGCCGTCATGGGGGCGACACCGGCGAAGGTGACGCCGTTGACGAAGGGCAGCCGGGCGCCGATCTTCCAGATACCGAGGGTCTGGAGGAAGGTCGCGATGCCCGCGGTGAAGAGACAGGCGCCGGTGAGGAAGGTCAGTTCGGTGGCGGTCAGGCCGATGGCGGCACCGACGATCAGGGGTGGGGCGACGACTCCGGCGTACATGGCGGCTACGTGCTGGAGACCGGTGGTCGCCATCTTGAGGGCGGGGAGTTTCTCGTCAACGGGGTGGGCAGACACGGGCGGCTCCTCCGGTCGGGTAACACGTCGGCTCTGACATGGGTTTCAGGGAGGTGGTGCGCGGTCGTGCGGGACCGGGGGACGGGACCGTTCCGGGGCGCGTGCGTCCAACACGCGCCCCGGAGACGGCCGCCATGAACCCCGCTCGGGTCCACGGCTGCCGACCGGGAGCCGTCCCTCCCGGCCGGAGATCAAGTGCCGTATCGGCCATACGGCGTTGGCGATACGGAGTCGGTCCTACGGCCTTACTGCGCGGCGATCCGCGCCAGCCGCTGCGCTTCCTGACGGGTCGAGCGGGCGATCGCGTCCTCGTCGGCCGTGAGCAGCCGTCCGTCCTCGACGATCTGCCGGCCGTTCACGAAGGACGCCGTGACCGGGGCCGCCGCGCCGAAGACCAGCGCGGTCACCGGGTCGGCGATGGAGGCGTGTGCGAGCGTGTCCAGCTTCCACAGCACGAGGTCGGCCAGCTTGCCCGGCTCCAGCGAGCCGATCTCGGCGGCACGGCCGAGGACCTGGGCACCGCCGTACGTCCCGAGCCGCAGCGCCTGCCGGGCGTTCAGGGCGGCCTCGCGGTGGGCGCCGAGGCGGTTGATGAGCAGGGCGTTGCGCAGTTCGGTGTGCAGTTCGCCGGACTCGTTGGAGGCCGTGCCGTCGACGCCGAGGCCGACCGGGACACCGGCCGCCAGCATGTCGGGGACGCGGGCGATACCGGCGGCGAGGCGGGCGTTGGAGGAGGGGCAGTGGGCGACACCGGTCTTCGTACGGGCGAAGGCGGCGATGTCGGAGTCGTTCATGTGGACGCAGTGCGCCATCCACACGTCCTCGCCGAGCCAGCCGGTGGACTCGAAGTAGTCGGTCGGGCCCATGCCGAACAGTTCGTGGCAGAACTTCTCCTCCTCCACGGTCTCCGAGCCGTGGGTGTGCATGCGCACGCCGAGGCGACGGGCCAGCTCACCGCCCTGCCTGAGCAGCTCGGTGGAGATGGAGAAGGGGGAGCACGGGGCGACGGCGACCTGGGTCATCGCGTCGAAGGAGGCGTCGTGGTGCTTCTTGACGGTCTCCTCGGTCCCGGCCAGCGCGCCTTCGAGGGTCTCGACCGCGAAGTCCGGCGGCAGGCCGCCGTCCTTCTCGCTGCGGTCCATCGAGCCGCGGGCCAGGGTGAAGCGGACGCCCATGTCGCGGGCGGCGCCGATGATGGCGCCGGACAGGTCACCGGAGCCCTGCGGGTAGACGTAGTGGTGGTCCATGGCGGTGGTGACACCACCGCGGGCCATCATCGCGAGCGAGCCCTGCGCGGCGGACCGCACCATCTGCTCGTCGATCCGCGCCCAGGTCGGGTAGAGGGCGACGAGCCAGTTGAAGAGGTTGTGGTCCGTGGCCAGACCCCGGGTGATCCACTGGTAGAAGTGGTGATGGGTGTTGATCAGGCCGGGGGTCACGAGATGCCCGGTGGCGTCGATGCGTCGGACCACGTTCTCCAGGCCCTCGGGGGCACTGCCCGCGCCGAGCGACTCGATGCGGTTGTCCGCGACGACGATGTGGCCGGTCGCGTACTCGGTGTCGTTCGCGTCCACCGTCGCGATCGAACAGTTCTCGATGACGATGCGCTGGGCTGCTGCCATGGTTCGCCCCTTTTTTACGGGAGTTGTGCTGAGTTCGAGAGGGCACGGCAGGACCCTGGGGGATTTGAGTACCGCGGCCGGGGAGCCTTCGAAGGCCCGCTTCTCCGGCCGCGGGTGCCGAAATGGAGTTGCTGGCTTACAGGTTGGTGAGGTCCATGGGGATCTTCGCCTCGCAGCCGTCCCGCAGGATGGTGGCCTCGATCAGGCCGTAGGGGCGGTCGGCGGCGAAGTACACCTCGTTGTCGTTCTTCAGCCCGAACGGCTCCAGGTCCACCAGGAAGTGGTGCTTGTTCGGGAGGGAGAAGCGGACCTCGTCGATCTCGCTGCGGTTGTTGATGATGCGCGAACCCATCTGGTACAGGGTCTGCTGGAGCGAGAGCGAGTAGGTCTCGGCGAAGGCCTGGAGCATGTGCTTCCTGGTCTGCTCGTAGGACTTCTCCCAGTTGGGCATCCGCTGCTCGTCGTCGGTCCAGTTGAACCGCCAGCGGCCGGAGACCTGGGTGGCCAGGATGCGGTCGTACGCTTCCTTCAGCGTCGTGTACTTGTCCTTGACGTAGCCCCAGAACTCGGAGTTGGTCGAGTTCATCACGACGAGGTCCTTGAGGCCGGAGATGACCTCCCACTTCTCACCGTCGTAGGTGATCTGCGTGACCCGCGTCTCCTGGCCCTTGCGGACGAAGGAGTGCTTGACCTCGTCGGCGCCGATGAACTGCGAGTTGGCGTCGGAGGCCGCGATCCGCTCCCAGGCGTACTCCTCGATGCGGATCCGGGCGATCTTGATCGGCTCCTGGCTGGTCACGAAGTGCCGGGCCAGGTGGATGCCGAACTGCTCGGCCGACTCGATGCCGTGCTCCTTGGCGAACGCGTACACCGTGTTCTTGGTGGTGTCGGTCGGCAGGACGTTGGCGTTGGAGCCGGAGTAGTGGACCTCGTCCATGTCGCCGGACAGGGCGACCGAGACGTTGAGGTCCTTGATGTGGTGGGTGGCGCCGTCCCGCGTGATCTTTACGACTCGGTTCTCGGCCTTGCCGTACTGGTTCTGTCCCAGGATCGTGGGCATGTCTGCTAGCTCCCTCGGTAAACGGAGTAGCCGAACGGGTTGAGCAGCAGCGGCACGTGGTAATGCTCCCCGGGCTTGACGGCGAAGGTGATCGCCACCTCGGGGAAGAACACGGCACCGCTGTCCCGATTCGCGGGGGCGTCCTGCTGCGCATCGGCTTGCTTCTTCTCGAAATACGGCTCCACCGCGAAGTCGAGCCGTACGTGTGTGGTCCCCTCCGGCAGCGCCGGGAGGTCCTTGCACCGCCCGTCCGCGTCGGTCGCGGAGCCGCCGAGCGCCTGCCAGTCCGCGTCACGACCACTGCGGGACGAGAGCTGGATGGCGACACCCTCGGCGGGGCGGCCGATGCTGGTGTCCAGGATGTGGGTGGACACGGAGGCGGTGGTGCTGGTGCTCATGGTCAGGCGTCCTCTTCAGTCTTCTTCGACGAGTCGGGCGAGCCGGATACGGTTGATCTTGCCCAGCTCGGTGCGGATGATCTCCCGCTCCTGCTCCGGCGAGTTGCCGATCCGTTCCTTGACCGCGTCGCGCATCTGCTCGCCGGTCCGGCCGGTGGCGCAGATCAGGAAGACATGGCCGAACTTGTCCTGGTAGGCCAGGTTGAGTTCGAGCATCTCCGCCTTGAGCTCCTCGGAGGCGCCGGCCATGCCGCGCTGCTCCCGGGCCGAGGTCGGATCGCCCGGCTTGGGGCGGCCGATCGGCGGGTGCCCGGCCATCGCCTCGGCCAGGTCCTCGGCGGTCAGCTCGGCCATGGCGGCGTCGCTGGCGGCGTAGAGGTCGTCGGCGGAGGCATGGGGGCGGCCGGCGAGCAGCCGCTTCACCCAGGTGGTGGAGGCGCACGCCTCGTGGAGAGCGGCGTGGGCCGCGTGCTCCTCCAGGGCGTTGAACCGGGCCAGGCCCGGGGGCGTGGAATTCGACGTCACGGGAGCCTCCGTGGCCGCGAAGGGCCTTCGTTCTGAACGGGCGTGCCGATAGCTAACGCCCTACGACGAGGAGACGTCAACACTTTGTTGAAAATTCGCGATACCGAAACCGGGCGGGACGCCACAGGCGCCCCTTCTCCCGATTCAGGCCACTTCAGGCACCCTTCTCACGGTTGAGGTAGTTGTAGACCGTGAAGCGACTGACGCCGAGCGCGCTCGCCACGGTCTCCACCCCATGTCGCACGGAGAAGGCGCCGCGCGCCTCCAGTATCCGCACGACCTCCTGCTTGTCCTTGCGGTCCAGGTCGGCCAGCGGCTTGCCCTGCCGGCGCTCCATGGCGGCCAGGATGTGATCCAGGGAGTCGGCCAGCTGGGGCAGGCGTACGGCGACGACGTCGACACCCTCCCAGGAGAGCACGACATCCTCGGGCCCGGCCTCGTCCGGCGGGAGTATCTCGCCGCCCATGGCGTCGACCAGCGGTTTCACGGCCGCGATGAAGGGCTCGTCCCCGGTGCGGGTCACGCCTCGCCCTCCCCGACCACATTGACCTGGAGCGAGATCCGGGTGGCGCCGGCCTCCAGGGTCCTGCGCAGCAGGGCGTCCACGGCGGTGAGCACGGCGTCGGCGCCGCCCTCCGCCGTGTTGCCGAACGGGCCTACGTCCACCGCGTCGAGCTCGGCAGCCTCGACGACCTCACGGGCGACCACCGCGTGCGCGGGCGCCTCGTCAAGGTCGAAGGGTTCGGTCGTGAACTCCACTCTCAATCGCACGCGGTCAACCTAACGCCCGGTGCCCCTTTCCGCCGACCCCTCTTGACAAGCTTCGCCACGCAGCGGCAATCTTCCAGTAAGCAGAAAACAACTTCCGTAATACGGAATATCGACCACGGAAGGGAGCGCCGACCCCCATGGGATTCGTACAGCAGCGCTTCAACGTCAACCTGTCGATCCTCTTCACGGAACTCCCGCTCCTGGAGCGCCCCGCGGCCGCCGCCGCGGCCGGCTTCACCGCGGTCGAGCTGTGGTGGCCCTGGATCGACTCCCCCACCCCCGAGCAGTCCGAGCTCGACGCCCTGAAGCAGGCGATCGAGGACGCGGACGTCCAGCTCACCGGCCTGAACTTCTACGCCGGCCGACTGCCCGGCCCCGACCGCGGCGCCCTGTCGGTACCGGGCGAGGAGTCGGAGCGGTTCCGCGCCAACATCGACGTGGCGGCGGACTTCGCGGCCTCACTGGGCTGCAAGGCGCTCAACGCGCTGTACGGCAACCGCGTCGAGGGCGTGGACCCGGCCGAGCAGGACTCGCTCGCGCTGAAGAACCTGGCCCTCGCGGCCCGGGCGGCCGACCGGATCGGCGCGATCCTGCTGATCGAGACCCTCAACAAGCCGGAGTCGCCGCTGTACCCGCTGGTGTCGGCGCCGGCCGGTGTCGGCATCGTCGACAAGGTCAACGAGACGACCGGCCTCGGCAATGCCAAGTTCCTCATGGACCTCTACCACCTGTCCATGAACGGCGAGGACCTGCCGTCGGTGATCGAGCAGTACGCCTCGAAGACCGGCCACGTGCAGATCGCCGACAACCCGGGCCGAGGCGCGCCGGGCACGGGCACGCTCCCGCTGGAGGAGCTGCTCGACCAGCTGAGGAAGGCCGGTTACGAGGGCTGGGTGGGCCTGGAGTACAAGCCGGGCGACCGCCCGAGCGCCGAGGCCTTCGACTGGCTGCCCCGCGAAGCGCGCGCCGCCCGCTGAACACACCCCGTATTTGAGAGGCACCCCATCATGAGCACCCTTGCTGATTCTTCCCACCCGACCCGCCCGGCGATTGCCTGGATCGGCCTCGGCATCATGGGCTCCCCCATGTCCGAGAACCTGATCAAGGCGGGTTACCAGGTCACCGGCTTCACCCTGGAGCAGGACAAGCTCGACCGCCTGGCCGCCGCCGGTGGCACGGTCGCCGGTTCGATCGCCGAGGCCGTGAAGGACGCCGACGTCGTCATCACGATGGTCCCGGCCTCCCCGCAGGTCGAGGCCATCTCCTACGGCCCCGACGGCATCCTGGAGAACGCCAGGCCCGGCGCCCTGCTGATCGACATGTCCTCGATCACCCCGCAGACCTCGGTCGACCTGGCGAAGGCGGCCAAGGACAAGGGCATCCGCGTCCTGGACGCCCCGGTGTCCGGCGGTGAGGCCGGCGCCATCGAGGCCGTGCTGTCGATCATGGTCGGCGGTGAGCAGGCCGACTTCGACCAGGCCAAGCCGATCTTCGACGCCCTCGGCAAGACCATCGTGCTGTGCGGTCCGCATGGCTCGGGTCAGACCGTGAAGGCGGCCAACCAGCTGATCGTCGCCGTGAACATCCAGGCGTGCGCCGAGGCCGTGGTCTTCCTGGAGAAGTCCGGCGTGAACCTCCAGGCGGCGCTGGACGTCCTCAACGGCGGCCTGGCCGGCTCGACCGTGCTGACGCGGAAGAAGGACAACTTCCTGAACCGCGACTTCAAGCCGGGCTTCCGTATCGACCTGCACCACAAGGACATGGGCATCGTCACGGACGCCGCACGCAATGTCGGCGCCGCGCTGCCGGTCGGCGCCGTGGTCGCGCAGCTGGTCGCGTCCCTGCGGACGCAGGGCGACGGCGGCCTGGACCACTCGGCGCTGCTGCGTGCCGTGGAGCGCCTCTCCGGCGCCCAGGTCTGAGCCGGGCCCTGCCACAGACTTCCGGGTCGCGGCGCCGCTGACACCTGTCCTGTCGCGCCCAGGCGGCGGCGCGGCCCGGAATCACCTTCACCAGAACGTTGATTCAGTTCAACAAACTGTTGACGCCCAGATCACTCCACTTCTAGGCTCCACGAAGCGGAAACAGTTTTCCGCTGACACCCGCACGGAAGGTCCCCGATGTCGAAGCGCGTGCTCACGACCGAGTCCGGCGCCCCGGTCGCCGACAACCAGAACTCAGCCTCCGCCGGCGTCGGCGGCCCGCTCCTCCTCCAGGACCAGCACCTCCTGGAGAAGCTCGCCCGCTTCAACCGCGAGCGCATCCCGGAGCGCGTGGTGCACGCCCGTGGCAGCGGCGCGTACGGCCACTTCGAGGTGACCGACGACGTCACCGGCTTCACCCACGCCGACTTCCTGAGCGAGGTGGGCAAGCGGACCGAGGTGTTCCTGCGCTTCTCGACCGTGGCCGACAGCCTCGGCGGTGCGGACGCGGTCCGCGACCCGCGCGGCTTCGCGGTCAAGTTCTATACGGCGGAGGGCAATTACGACCTCGTCGGCAACAACACCCCGGTGTTCTTCATCAAGGACCCCATCAAGTTCCCCGACTTCATCCACTCGCAGAAGCGCGACCCGTTCACCGGCCGCCAGGAGCCGGACAACGTCTGGGACTTCTGGGCGCACGCCCCCGAGGCCACGCACCAGGTGACCTGGCTGATGGGCGACCGCGGCATCCCGGCGTCGTACCGCCACATGAACGGCTACGGCTCGCACACCTACCAGTGGACGAACGCCGAGGGCGAGGCATTCTTCGTCAAGTACCACTTCAAGACGAACCAGGGCATCCGCTGCCTGAGCGCCGAGCAGGGCGCCGAGCTCGCGGGCAAGGACCCCAACTCGCACCAGACGGACCTGCTCCAGGCCATCGAGCGGGGCGTGCACCCGTCCTGGACGCTCTACGTCCAGCTCATGCCGGCGGCCGAGGCGGCCGACTACCGCTTCAACCCCTTCGACCTCACCAAGGTCTGGCCGCACAAGGACTATCCGCTGCAGCGGGTGGGCCGGCTGGTCCTGGACCGCAACCCGGACAACGTCTTCGCCGAGGTCGAGCAGGCCGCGTTCTCCCCGAACAACTTCGTGCCGGGCATCGGCCCCTCCCCCGACAAGATGCTCCAGGGCCGGCTGTTCGCCTACGCGGACGCCCACCGCTACCGCCTGGGCGTCAACCACACCCAGCTCGCGGTGAACGCCCCGAAGGCCACGACGGCCCAGAACTACGGCCGTGACGGCCTCATGGCGGCCAACTCCCAGGGCCGCGGGGCGAAGAACTACGAGCCGAACTCCTACGACGGCCCGGTCGAGACCGGCCGCCCGCTGTCGGCCCCGCTGGCGGTGACCGGTCACACCGGCACCCACGAGGCCCCGCTCCACACCAAGGACGACGACTTCTTCCAGGCCGGCGAGCTGTACCGCCTCATGTCGGCCGAGGAGAAGTCCCGACTGATCGCCAACATCGCCGGTGGCCTCTCCCAGGTCTCCCGCGACGACGTGATCGAGAAGAACCTGGCCCACTTCCACGCCGCCGACCCGGAGTACGGCAAGCGCGTGGAGGAAGCGGTCCGCGCCCTGCGCGAGGACTGAACCCCCAGGCTGCGTCCGTCTCCTGACGGGAGGTCATGAGCCGGACGCAACCGCCCGCGCACGACACCGAGCGACCCGGATGAGGGGTGGTCGCCGGCGTCGGGCGCGGGCAACGTGAGGACCGCGGCGGCGTGCGAGCCAGTGCGGTGGTGAAGGTCCGGACTCCTTCTTCGACCTGAGGGAAGGAGCCCCGGTTCCGTCGCTGCCGCCGCGGTCCCGAGCCCCCCCAGACCCCGTCCGGCGGCGCGAACGTCCTGTCGCGCCCAGCCTCGCACCGTCGGACGGTCACAACGGAAATACCTCACCGGCCGGGAAGCGCCGGGTACGGACGGTCCCGTACCCGGCGCTTCCCGGCGTCCGCGGGGTCGGAGAGAGCGCGCTGGGCGTTGTCAAGGAGTTCCTTGTAGGTCAGGACCTCGACCCGGCTGAGGTGGGTGTTGTACGTGCGCAGCGCCTCGGTGATGTCCGCCTCGGGGACGTCCGGTTGCCGTGCCGGATGGCCGACGAGCACCAGGGCACTGGCTCGTCTCGTCTCGAGTCCGAACTCCTCACGGATACGCGTGCGGTTCTCGTCGAGCCCCACCAGGTAGTTGACGGCCTGCCCGACGGCCTCGGTGACCTGCGCCCCCGGCACCCAGGCATTGCGGTGCCGCTTGACCAGCGGGCCCTCAAGGCCCATCGACCGCTTCAGCTCCACGATGTGCAGGGAGCCGTCGCCGCGGATCAGCGGGATGTCCACCTCGTCGCCGGGAACCAGCCTGCGCTGGGCCGCCTCCCCCACGAAGCGCCCGCCGAAGATCCAGTGCTGCCCTTCAAGGACCCGTTGCAGATCGCGTTCGAGAGCCCCGGGATCCTCGACGACGGCACGCAGGGCGTCGAGTCCGGCCGCGCGGCGCCTCAGTTCGGCCGCCTGGAGTACGAGTCGGCCCCGGTCGTCGGCCGCGAGCAACGCGACCGCCTCGGGGGAGGCGGCGATCGTCCGGGCCGCCTCGACGGGGTCCTCGACGTCGATCCGGTCGTCGCGCAGGATGCGTTCCAGCCACAGCGCGATCTCCGACCGGCCGCGCGGGATGACGTAACGTCCTGGCCGGTCGTCGGGAGCCTCCAGGAACAGTGCGTCCTCCCCCTGCGCCCGGAAGTGCTCCAGGACGTCGGCGGCGCTCGCGTCGGGCCGGCTGCTCAGCAACTCCTGGCCCTTGCCCACCATCCACTGGTGCGTCGCCCACATCGTGCGCGCGAGGAAGTCCCGGTTCGTCTCGTTGCGCGCGCCGGCCTGGAACAGCCGGTGCCGCTCCTCGAAGTCATGGCGCAGGATGCGGCCCTGCGCGTAGTCCAGGGAGTCCTGGAGGAGTCGTACGACCTGCCACTCCCCCGCGGCCGCCGCGGCACCGCGCGCCCCTTCCAGCAGCTCGGTGAGCTTCCTGCCGCCCCGGCGGTTGCGGCTGCGCCCTCCGTGCATGTGCTGGAAGACGGCGGTGAGCGCCTCCCGCACGGCCGTGTCGGCGGTCTCCTTCTCCACCACGCGGAGCTGCCATTCGAGCGTCATGTCGCTTCGGGTCACCATGGGGGGATTGTGCGGGCCGCCACTGACAATCCCGTCGGCGTGCGGAATTCCGCGGCCCGCAGGAGGCTGAAGGCATGGCACATCCAACGGAGCACCCGCACGTCGTGGTGCACCCTCCGGCGCTGGACGGGTCCCGGCGGGTCACCGAGGGCGACGCGACACTGGGGATCGCCACGCATGTGGACGACGTCAGCGAGATCCTGCGGCTCGCCGACCTGTACGTCACGGACGTGGCGGAGAGCGACTTCATCGACTGGCAGGGCGGTGGCCCCGACGACTGGCCGGGGCTGTCGGAGCACCCGGAGGATTAGACGGTCGCGTACGCATTCGGACGTACGCCGGCTACGGAACCCTCAGATCAACCTCTGAACCGGCGTCGGGAGGCTTCAACCGCCCCCTGCCGAGGGCACATTCTTCTCACACGGGGCCCGTCGGCACGGGGGCGGCGGGCCCCGACGGGGGAACACGGAAAGGGGCGGTCCGACCTCTCGGTCGGACCGCCCTTCGCCGAGCGGACGCGGCGGACTCGCTGGACGCGTCAGACCTTCAGCGTCTTGATCGACGTCGGTGCGTGACCCGGCTCCGTCGCGATCTCCTCGAACTCGACGACGTTGCTGATGTCGTTGGTCGTCGACATGGAGATGTTGGTGACGCGCTCCAGGATGGCCTCGACGACCACCGGGACCTGGAACTGGGCGGCGAGCTTCTTCGCCTGCTCGAAGGCCGCGCCGAGCTCCGCCGGGTCGGTCACCCGGATCGCCTTGCAGCCGAGGCCCTCGACGACCTTGACGTGGTCGACGCCGTAGACGCCCAGCTCGGGCGAGTTGATGTTCTCGAACTCCAGGTTGACCTGGAAGTCGATCTCGAACGCCCGCTGCGCCTGGCGGATCAGGCCCAGGTAGGAGTTGTTCACCAGGACGTGGACGTACGGGATCCTGTGCTGCGCCCCGACCGCCAGCTCCTCGATCATGAACTGGAAGTCGTAGTCGCCGGACAGGGCGACCACCTGTGCCTCCGGGTCGGCCTTCGCCACGCCCAGCGCGGCCGGGATGGTCCAGCCGAGCGGGCCCGCCTGGCCGCAGTTGATCCAGTGCCGCGGCCTGAAGACGTGCAGCATCTGGGCGCCCGCGATCTGCGAGAGGCCGATCGTGGAGACGTACCGGGTCTCCGGGCCGAAGGCCTTGTTCATCTCCTCGTAGACGCGCTGCGGCTTGATCGGGATGTCGTCGAAGTGCGTACGGCGCTGGAGGGTCGCCTTGCGCTCCTGGGCGGTGGCCGCCCATGCCGAGCGGTCGGGCAGCCTGCCGGCCGCCTTCAACTCCCGCGCCACCTCGACGAACAGCTCCAGCGCCGCCTTGGCGTCGGACGCGATGCCGTAGTCCGGGGCGAAGATCTTGCCGATCTGGGTGGGCTCGACGTCGACGTGGACGAACGTGCGCCCGGCGGTGTAGACGTCCAGCTTGCCGGTGTGGCGGTTGGCCCAGCGGTTGCCGATGCCGAGGACGAAGTCGGACTCCAGGAAGGTCGCGTTGCCGTAGCGGTGCGAGGTCTGCAGGCCCACCATGCCGGCGTTCAGTTCGTGGTCGTCGGGGAGGACGCCCCAGCCCATGAGGGTCGGGACGACCGGCGTGCCGGTCAGTTCCGCGAACTCGACCAGGAGTTCGGCGGCGTCCGCGTTGATGACACCGCCGCCCGCGACGATCAGCGGCCGCTCGGAGGCGTTCAGCATCCCGATCGCCTTCTCGATCTGGGCACGGGACGCGGCGGGCTTGTAGACCGGGAGCGGCTCGTACGTCTCCGGGTCGAACTCGATCTCCGTGAGCTGGACGTCGATCGGCAGGTCGATGAGGACCGGGCCGGGCCGGCCGGAGCGCATCAGGTGGAACGCCTGCTGGAAGACACCGGGGACCTGCGCGGCCTCCAGGACGGTCACCGCCATCTTGGCGACCGGCTTGGCGATCGAGGCGATGTCGACGGCCTGGAAGTCCTCTTTGTGGATCACGGCGGTCGGGGCCTGGCCGGTGATGCACAGGATCGGGATGGAGTCGCCGATCGCGGAGTACAGGCCGGTGATCATGTCGGTGCCGGCGGGGCCGGACGTGCCGATGCAGACGCCGATGTTCCCGGGGTGCGTGCGGGTGTAGCCCTCCGCCATGTGCGAGGCACCCTCCACATGGCGGGCGAGGGTGTGGTTGATGCCCCCCGAGGCCTTGAGCGCCGCGTAGAAGGGGTTGATCGCCGCGCCCGGCACGCCGAACGCGTTGCTGACACCCTCGCGCTTGAGGATCTCGACTGCCGCTCGGGCAGCGGTCATACGAGCCATTGAGTACTCCTGCTTCGGCTGTCGGATTCGCACTCCCGTCGCGCCCCGCGGTGAGCGTCTTCCGTATTGCGGAAAGTTACTTCTACTATCTGGAAGTAATGTAGGAGGGTGTGCGAAGGCCGTCAAGAGAGGGACAAGCCGGGGCCTCTTGGAGGACGATGAGGACCATGTCCGAGAGCGTGGCCGTGCGCTGCCCGGCCTGCCGACGCGAGCACGTCTATACGGCCCCCGCCTATCCCTGCGAGTGCGGTGCGCCCGTGGCGCCGCCCCTCGACCCCGCGGGGACCGCGACGCCCGTCACCCGTCGCGCCTGGGACGACGAATGGATCGGCGTGCGCTGTACGGCGTGCGACCGCGAGGGCGAGTGGCCCCGCCCGGAGCTGGGCTGCCCCTGCGGCACGGTCCTGCTCGTGCCGGTGGCACGGACGGCCACGGACCCCGAGCCGGCGCCGCCGCGGGCGCCGACCGCGCGCCGCGCCTTCCAGCCCGTCACGATCCGTACCGCCCACGACGCGGTGTCGGCGGCCGCCGTGTATCTGCGCTGGCTCGGCTACCGGGACATCCGCCGCGCCGACCAGAGCCCCACGTCCGGCGTCGGCATCTCCGCCCACGGGCTGCTCGCGCAGGTCGACCCGACCGTGCAGCCGGCCTCCCTGCGGGACGTGGAGTGCCTGTGGCTGACGGCCATGGCGGAGTCCGTCCCCTGCGTCTACTTCGCCCTGTCCGGCTACGCCCCCGACGCCCGGGCCCGCGCCGACACCCTGGGCGTCCCCCTGTTCGTCCTCGACCTCACGGGCACGCCCCAGCCGGTCAACGCCCTCGCCGACGACCTGGACGCCACGGGCGCCGCGTAATGCGCTTGCCCGCACGCCGTCTCCTCCCGAGACTCGGGGGATGCGTATCCGACCGGCCGGCACCGACGACCTTCCGGCACTGCGGGCCATCGAACGCGCCGCGGGCGCGCCCTTCCGGGACATCGGCATGGCATGGGTCGCCGAGGACGAGCCGCCCGCGCTGGACGTCCTGGAGGGCTATCGCCTGGCGGGCCGCAACTGGGTCGCGGTGGACGACGACGACCGCCCGGTCGCCTATGCGATCTGCGAACCGGTCGACGGCGCCCTCCATGTCGAGCAGATCTCGGTCCACCCGGACTTCGCCCGCCGCCGCACAGGGCGCGACCTCCTCGCCCACGCCGCCGAGCGCGCACGCACCGAAGGCCTGACCGGTCTCACCCTGACCACCTTCACCGAGGTCCCGTGGAACGCGCCGTACTACGAGCGCCTCGGCTTCCGCGTACTGGAGGAGGCCGAGCTCACCCCGGGCCTACGGAAGATCCGCGCCCACGAGAGGGAACTCGGCCTCGACAGATGTCCCCGCGTCTGCATGCGCCGTGACTAGGGCCTGTCGTTTGGATCCTCTCGGCGTCGCGGGCCCTGGCACGCGCATCTGCGGCGTTGTCGTCGGTCGCCAACTCCCCCACTCTCGACTTCGCTCGAGCGGGGGGACCCCCATCGCGTTGACTCCCTCCTCCGCCTTGCAGCTGCACGCTCCCCGACGCTCGAACCGGCTTCGCTCGGCTCGCGCGGGGGCACCCCCATCGCCCCGCTGGGGTCGGCTGAGAAGAACCGCACCTCACGGCCGAGCTGATCCAAACGACAGGCCCTAGCCGCCCGCGGCGTAGCGCTCCCGCAGCTCGATCTTGCGTACCTTCCCGGAGACCGTCATCGGGAAGGAGTCGAGGATCCGCAGCCCGCTCGGGATCTTGTAGTGCGCCAGCCGCCCCTCGCAGAAGGCCCGCAGTTCCTCCAGCGTCGGCGGGTCACCCTGAGCGCGCGGGATGACGCACGCCAGCACCTCCTCGCCGTACCGCTCGTGCGGCACCCCGACGACCTGGACGTCCGCGATCTTGGGATGGGCGTAGAGGAACTCCTCGATCTCGCGCGGGTAGATGTTCTCGCCACCCCGGATGATCATGTCCTTGATCCGGCCGACGATCTCGACATAGCCGTCCTCGCGCATCGTCGCGAGGTCACCGGTGTGCATCCAGCGACCGGCGTCGACGGCCTCGGCGGTCTTCTCCGGCTCGTTCCAGTAGCCGAGCATCACGCTGTAGCCGCGGGTGCACAGCTCGCCCGCCGTGCCGCGCGGCCGGGTCACGCCGGTCGCCGGGTCGACGATCTTCACCTCGATGTGCGGCAGGACGCGGCCGACGGTGCCGGTGCGGTGCTCCAGGTCGTCGTCCATCCGGGTCTGGAGCGAGACCGGGGACGTCTCGGTCATGCCGTAGCAGATGGAGACCTCCGCCATGTGCATCTCGGCGACCACCCGCTTCATCACCTCGACCGGGCAGGGCGAGCCCGCCATGATGCCGGTGCGCAGGGAGGAGAGGTCGTACGACGCGAAGTCGGGGAGGTTCAGCTCCGCGATGAACATGGTCGGTACGCCGTACAGGGAGGTGCACCGCTCCTGCTGGACCGCCTCCAGCGTGGCCTTCGGGTCGAAGGAGGGGGCCGGGATCACCATGCAGGCGCCATGGGAGGTGGCGGCCAGATTGCCCATCACCATGCCGAAGCAGTGGTAGAACGGGACCGGGATGCAGATCCGGTCCTGCTCGCCGTACACGATCAACTCCCCCACGAAGTAACCGTTGTTGAGGATGTTGTGGTGGGAGAGGGTGGCCCCCTTCGGGAAGCCCGTGGTGCCCGAGGTGTACTGGATGTTGATCGGGTCGTCGCAGGACAGGTCCTCGAACGGGGCCGGTGTCGCCCGCGCGATCAGCGCCTCCCAACTCGGGTCCCCGATGAACACCGTCTCCCGCAACTGCGGGCACCTTCCCCGCACTTGCTCGACCATCGCCCGGTAGTCGCTCGTCTTGTGACGGACGGAGGCGACCAGCAGCGAGACTCCGGCCTGGTTGAGGACGTACTCGACCTCATGGGTGCGGTAGGCCGGGTTGATGTTCACCATGATCGCGCCGATGCGGGCGGTGGCGTACTGGACCAGCACCCACTCGGGGCAGTTCACCGCCCAGATGCCCACCCGGTCGCCCTTGGCGACGCCGCTCGCGAGCAGGGCGTACGCCAACTCGTCGACGTCGGAGGCGAATTGGGCGTACGTCCAGCGCCGCCCCGACGGCACGTCGACCAGCGCCTCACGGTCCGGCCAGGCCGCGACGGCCCGGTCCAGGTTGGCGCCGATGGTGTCGCCGAGCAGCGGCGTGTCGCCGATCCCGTGGGTGTAGGAACTCACCGGAAGTCCTCCTCGCGGTACTCGGCGTCCGAGCCCGCCGCCGTGGCCTCGCGCAGCTCGATGCGGCGGATCTTGCCGGAGACGGTCTTGGGCAGCGGAGCGAACTCCAGGCGGCGGATGCGCTTGTACGGCGCCAGAACATCCCGGGAGTGCTCGAAGAGCGCCTTGGCCGTGCCGGGGCCCGGCTCCCAGCCCTCCGCGAGCACGACGTACGCCTTCGGCACAGCGAGCCGCAGCTCGTCAGGGGCGGGCACGACGGCCGCCTCGGCCACCGCCTCGTGCTCCAGCAGGGCGCTCTCCAGCTCGAACGGGGAGATCTTGTAGTCGGACGCCTTGAAGACGTCGTCCGCGCGGCCGACGTAGGTGATGTAGCCGTCGGCGTCCCGGGAGCCGATGTCGCCGGTGCGGTAGTAGCCGCCGGCCATCGCCTCCGCCGTACGGTCGGCGTCTCCGTGGTAGCCGGTCATCACGCCGACCGGCCGCTCGGAGAGATCCAGCGCGATCTCGCCCTCGTCGGCACCGGGGGCGCCGGAGACCGGGTCGAGGAGTTCGACGCGGAAGCCGGGGCTGGGACGGCCCATGGAGCCGGTCTTCAGGGGCTGGCCGGGGCTGTTGGAGACCTGGACGGAGGTCTCGGTCTGTCCGAAGCCGTCGCGGATGGTCACGCCCCAGGCGCGCCGGACCTGTTCGATGACCTCGGGGTTCAGCGGCTCACCCGCCGCCACGACCTCGCGGGGCCGGTTGCGCAGCGCGCTCAGATCGGCCTGGATGAGCATGCGCCAGACGGTCGGCGGAGCGCAGAAGGTGGTGACGCCCGCGCGGTCCATCTCGGCCATCAGCCGGGCCGGGTCGAAGCGCGTGTAGTTGTGGATGAAGACGGTCGCCTCGGCGTTCCACGGCGCGAAGAGGTTGGACCAGGCGTGCTTGGCCCAGCCGGGCGAGGAGATGTTCAGATGCACGTCGCCGGGCTTCAGGCCGATCCAGTACATGGTGGCCAGATGCCCGATCGGGTACGAGCTGTGGGTGTGCTCGACCAGCTTGGGGCGGGCGGTCGTGCCGGAGGTGAAGTACAGCATCAGGGGGTCGTCGGCCAGGGTCGGGCCGTCCGGGAGGAACTCGGCGGGCGCGATGGCGTACGCGTCCTCGAACGGCTCCCAGCCCTCCTCGGGCAGTCCCCCGACGCAGATACGGGTGTAGGCGCCGGGGACGTCGTCGAACTTGGCGGTGTCCTCGGCCCGCACGACGACATGCCGGACGCGTCCGCGCTCGACCCGGTCGCGCAGGTCGGCGGGGCCGAGCAGCGGGGTGGCCGGGATGACGACGGCGCGCAGCTTCATCGCGGCCAGCGCGGTCTCCCACAGCTCGACCTGGTTGCCGAGCATGACGAGGATCCGGTCCTCGGCGGCGACGCCCCGGTCGCGCAGCCAGTTGGCCACCCGGTCCGAGCGCTCGGACATCTCGGCGAAGGAGATCCGGACCTCGCCGCCGTCCTCCTCGACGATGTGCAGCGCCGTGCGGTCGTTCCCGTCCGCGACGACGTCGAACCAGTCGAGCGCCCAGTTGAAGCGCTCGGGCCGGGGCCAGGCGAAGCCCTCGTACGCGGTGGCGTAGTCCTCGCGATGTTCCAGCAGGAAGTCCCGCGCACTGCGGAACAGCTCCGTCCCCGTCGTCATCTGTCCTCCTAGGGGGTGCTTTGAAAGTCCCGTGCGGTGCCCGCGGTCGCCGAGGGTGCGTGCCGGGCGACGTGGGTGCTGTGCGGGACTTTCAAAGCACCCCCTCGTACCGGACCTTGCCGGGCGGCTCTCTGTCATCGTGTAATCCGTGACGTGGGTCTCACTACCCCCGAACGGGGGTGTGCGCTCGGGAAACGGCGCAGTGAAAGGGCGAGTACGTGGCAGTGGACGCGGCCGGGTCGGTGGAGATAGGGGGCGCGCTGGTGCGCCTGCGCCGCGCGACGGGGCTCCCCGTCGCCTTCGGCGGCCTGGTGGAGCCCGGTCGCCGGCGGGTACGCATCAGCGAACTGACCGGCACGGCCACCGACTCCCTGCGCAGACTCGCGGTGACCGCCGGCAACGGCCTCGGCGGCAAGGCCGTCGCCCTCGCCCGCCCCTGCGCGGTCACGGACTACTCCGCCTCACGGCAGATCACCCATGAGTACGACGCCGCCGTAGCGATGGAGGGCCTGTGCTCGGTGCTGGCGGTCCCGGTCGTCGTACGGCGCCGGGTGCGCGGTGTCCTGTACGGCGCCCTGCGCACGGCCCAGCCGCTGGGCGACCGCACGCTGACGGCGGCCGTGGACGCGGCGCGGGACGTGGAGCAGGCGCTGGTGGTGCGGGACGAGGTGCGGGCGCTGCTTGAGGCGTCCCGGCCGGCGGGAGCGCGGCCCGACCGGGGTGCCGGGTGGGAGCAGGTCCGCGAGGCCCACGCGGCCCTGCGCGCCCTGGCCCCGCGCATCGGCGACCCCGCGCTGCGCGCGGAGCTGCTCGACGCCTGCGGACTGCTGACGGAGGGGGCCACTCCGCAGCGCGTACAGCTGGCCCCGCGCGAACTGGACGTGCTGGCGTGCGTGGCCGCCGGCTCGACGAACGCGGTCGCGGCCGAGCGGCTGGGGCTGCGCGCGGAGACGGTCAAGGGCTATCTGCGGTCGGCCATGCGGAAGCTGGGCGCCCATACGCGGGGGGAGGCGGTGGCGGCGGCGCGCAGGGCGGGGTTGCTGCCGTAGTCCCGGGCCGGTTCGGCGGCGTAGGAGCGCCGCCGCGGGCCCGTGGGTCACGGCGGTGGTCCAGCCCACCCCGACAACCCCTCATTCATTCATCCGCGCTTTGAATTTCCCCATGCCTCGGCGCTGTTATTTGCCTCACGACGCGGCACGTCCGAATTTCAAAGAACTGTTGCCTAATATTGGCCCGGACACGACACACGGAGGGGAGCGGTGACCGTGCGACGGGACTTCAAGGAGCCTGCCAGATGCCGCCCCGACCAGGTCATCGGCAGGGAGGAGCTGTTCACCGCCGCGCGTGAGCAGCTCGGGCGGGGCGGCAGCGTGCTGCTTCACGGACCTGCCGGAATTGGGAAGTCGACGGTCCTGCGGGCATTGGCCGGGGAATACGGCGGGGCGTCGCGCACCGTGTTGCGCTGCTCGCCCACCGAGTCCGAATCCCATCTTCCGTTCCTGGCCCTGGCCGACCTCCTCGGTCTGGTCCTGGACGAGGTCTCCGACCGGCTCCCCGCCGCCCAGCTCACCGCCCTGGAGTCGGCGCTGACCGGCCGCGGCGAGTCCACCCTCCAACGCGACGGCCTCGCCCTGCGCCTGGCCGTGCTGTCCACGCTGCGCGCCCTCGCCGACACCGGCCCCGTCCTCGTCGTCGCCGACGACCTCCAGTGGCTGGATCCGGCCAGCGCCGAACTGCTCGGCTTCGCCGCCCGCCGTCTGGGCGACACCCCCGTGCGGATGCTGTGCGCGGTGCGGACCGAGGGCGAGGAGTACGACCGCCATCTACGCGCGTCCCCGCCGGACACCCTCGCCGTACGCCTCGGCCCGCTCTCCCGCGCCCAGATGTCCGCCCTGCTGGACCACCGCGGCTACACCGGCCTGCCCCGCTCCACGGTCCGGGACATCCACCGCACCAGCGGCGGCAACGCCCTGTTCGCCCTCGAACTGGGCCGCGCTCTCGCCGAGAACGCCACCCCGCCCCGCCCCGGCGAGCCGCTGCCGGTGCCCACCTCGCTGCGGGCCCTGGTGCTCAACCGTCTGGAGATGCTGTCGGACCAGGCCCGCCGCACCCTCCTCGTGGCCAGCGCCGGTGCCCGCCCCACGCTGGCCCTGCTGCACGCGGCCGGCCGGGACAACGCCGAGGCCGAGACCGCACAGGCCGCCGAACTCGGGCTGCTGGCGACCGAACCCGAAGGTCCCGCCGTACGGTTCGCGCACCCGATGATCTCCGCCGCGCTGTACGCGGAGGCGCCCGCGCAGGAGCGTCGTGCCGCGCACGCCGCGCTGTCCACGGCCGCCTCCGACCCCATCGAACGCGCCCGGCACCTGGCCCTCGCGACCACCGGCACCGACCCGGAGGTCGCCGCCCGCCTGGCCGAGGCCGCGACCCTGGCCCGGGACCGGGGAGCGCCCTCGGTGGCCGCGCAGCTCTCCCTGCTCGCCGCCCGGCACACCCCGGTGGACGGCACGCCGAGCCCGGACGTCCTGCGGCTGGCGGCCGCCGAGGACGCGATCACCGCCGGCGAGCTGGACCTCGCCCGGGACATCGCCCGTGAGGTGCTCGCGCGCACGGCCGTGCCCGCCGAGCGGGTGCGGGCCTGGATCGCGGTGATCGAGACGGCGGGCCACGCCATGACGGAGGTCGACTCGATCTTCCCGCAGGCCCTCGCCGACGCGGGCGAGGACCCCGAGCTGCTGGCCCTGGTCCACTACCAACTCACCTGGCGCGCCCTGCTCGTGGAGGGCGACTTCGACGAGGCCCGGAGGGAGGCCGGGTACGCGGCGGAGCTGGCCGCGCGGGCCGGCGACCGCTACACCGAGCTCCTGGCGCTCGCCCTCAAGGCGCAGATCGAGACCCTGATGGGCCACCTGGACGCCCCCGCGACCATCCGGCGCGCGCTGGAGGAACCCCAGGACCCGAGGGTGGCGTGCCATCACAACGGGGCCGGCTACTCCCGCTTCCGCTGGCTGATCATGAGCGACCAACTCCCCGAGGCGCGCGCCGCGGTGACCGCGCTGCTGCGCGAGGTGCGCCGGCACGGGTGGGTCGAGAGCGAGGTGCACTTCCTGCGCGGGGTCGCCGAGACCGAGCTGCACTCCGGCCACTGCGGGCGCGCCCTGGACCTCGCCCGCGAGAGCCTGCGCCTCGCCCGCGACACCGGCATCGGCGAGGTGGCCTCGGCCGTGCTGACCTCGCTGGCGGAGGCCGCGGGCGGAGAGGTGGACCGGGCGCTGGCGCTGGCCCGGGAAGCGGTGGAGCACGCCGAGGAGGTCGGCGACCAGATGTACGTCTCCCGCGCCCTGGCCGCGCTCGGCCACGCCCAGCTGGTGGCCGGGGACACGGAGGCGGCCGTGCGTTCGCTGCGCCGGGTGCGCGAGGTGGAGCAGGGCCTCGGCATCACCGATCCGGCGCGCGGCCGCTGGCACGGCGACCTCGCCGAGGCCCTGGTACGCGGCGGCGAGTTGGCGGAGGCGCAGGACGTCATCGACGTCACGCGCGAGTCGGCACTGCGGCTGGACCGGGAGAGCGTGCTGGCCGTGCTGGACCGGGCCGAGGCGCTGGTCCGCGCGGCACGCGGCGAACAGGACGCCGCCCTCGTCCAGTTGACGTCGGCGCAGGACCGGCTCGCCGAGCTGGGCTACGGCCTGGAGGAGGCGCGGGCCGCGTTCGCGCTGGCCCAGCTGCGCGCCGGAGCCTCGGGCCCGACGTCGTACGACGAGGCGGCCCGGCTGTTCCGCCGCTGCCGTGCGCTGCCCTGGCTGCGGCGGGTCGAAGCGGCCACGGCCGCGCGGCCCGTGGAGGCGGCCCCCGTCCACGCGGCCACGCCGGACGGACTGGACGGACTGGACGGGCTGGACGGGCTCGCCTCGATGGAGCGTCAGGTCGCCGCGCTGGTCATGGAGGGGGCCACCAACCGGGAGATCGCCGCGCGCCTGTTCATCAGTGTCAAGACGGTCGAGGCGACCCTGACCCGTGTGTACCGCAAGCTGGGGATCCGATCGCGGGTCGACATCGTCAGACTGGCAGCGGGCCGCCGTACGACGTGAATTCACCCGTCCTTGTCGGTGCGCGCGGGTTTAGCGCTACCCGACCGAGGGTTTTCCCTGCCCAACTCCCTTAGGGGGTTCCCTCATTGGGAAGGGGAACTTCCGGGACCTACCTTATGGATGTGCCGCTCGCCCGGGCACACGGGGGTCGGTCCCGCGACCCCCGTGCGTACCCCCACACCCGCGCGTCCCCCACCGGCAACCCCCCAATGAGGAGTCTCATGTTCGGGCTCACCCGTGCCAGAAAGACCGCCGCCGTGGCGGCCGGCGTCGCCGCCGCCGCGACGGCTCTGCTCAGCGCCCCCACCGCTGAGGCCGCCGACTCGCGCATCGTGGGCGGTTCGACGACCACGACGACCGCGTACCCGTTCATGATGCAGATCACCGACGCCTCGCAGAACCAGTTCTGCGGCGGCACGCTGGTCTCCGCCACCAAGGTCGTCACCGCGGCCCACTGCATGGCCGGCGAGACCACGAGCAGCGTCCGCGTCGTCGGCGGCCGCACGTACCTCAACGGCACGAACGGCACGGTCAGCCGGGTCAGCGACATCTGGGTCCACCCGGACTACCAGGACGCCACCAAAGGCAACGACGTGGCCGTGCTGACCCTGTCCACGTCGATGCCGTACACCCCGGCCTCGTACGTCGACTCCTCGGACACGGGCGTGTACGCCTCCGGCACCACCGCCCGCATCATCGGCTGGGGCACCACCTCCTCGAACGGCAGCTCCTCCAACCAGCTGCGCACGGCGACCGTGCCGACGGTGTCCGACTCCAGCTGTTCCAGCTCCTACGGTTCGGACTTCATCGCGTCCGACATGGTCTGCGCCGGATACACCTCCGGTGGCGTCGACACCTGCCAGGGCGACAGCGGCGGTCCCCTGCTCATCGGGGGCGTCCTGGCAGGGATCACTTCCTGGGGCGAGGGTTGCGCCCGGGCCGGTTACCCGGGTGTCTACACCCGGCTGACCACGTTCTCGGACGAGGTGACCGAACAGGTCGAGTCCTGACCGGGAACGGCGTCCACAAGGTCTCCCGAGCACGCCTCGGGTGACAGACCAGGGGGCGTTGCGGGCCTCCACGAGCGGCCCGCAACGCCCCCTGTCCATGTCCGTCCGCCCGGGGTTGAATGGCCGGGATCGTACGGAGGTGATGGGCATGGTGTCCGCCGACCGGCTGCTTGCCTTCGCGGCCATGTCGCTCCTGGTGGTGCTGATCCCGGGGCCGAGCGTGCTGTTCGTCATCGGACGGGCGCTGGCGCACGGCCGCCGCTCCGCGGTGGCGACGGCCATCGGCAACGTCTTCGGCTCGTATCTGCTCGTGGTCGCGGTCGCCGTGGGCATCGGCTCGCTGGTGGAGCGGTCCGCGGCGATCTACCTCGGAGTCAAGCTGGCAGGCGCCGCGTACCTCGTCCTCCTGGGCGTACAGGCGTTCCGGCACCGCGGGGAACTGCGGGTGTCGGCGACCGGACCCGGCTCGGCGCGTCCGGCCCGCGGCGATCTGCGGACGGTCCTCGACGGCGCCCTGGTCGGCGTCACGAATCCCAAGGGCGTCGTGTTCTTCGCCGCCGTACTCCCCCAGTTCGTGGACCGGCCGGCGGGCCAGGTCGCCCTCCAGATGCTCGTGCTGGGCCTCGTCCCGATCACGATCGGCCTGGTCACCGACACCCTGTGGGGCCTGACCGCGTCCGCCACCCGCACCTGGTTCGCCTGCTCGGACCGGCGGTTGTCGCTGATCGGCGGGGCGGGTGGCTTCACCATGATCGGGCTCGGAGTGACGGTGGCGGTGACGGGCCGGGCGGACTGAGGTCCGCCGCGCGACTACGGGATGACGGTCCCGAAGCGGATGTCGTACGACTCCTGCGGGTGCATGACCTGGAGCATCCGCGCCGCCTCCTCGGCCACGTCCGCGCGCTGCGCCTTGCCGAGCTCGCCGAAGGGCTCGATGACGAGGGCGTCGCCGAGGATGCGCCAGACACCGGCGAGGAAGCCGTCGACGAGGAACGGGCAGTAGACCGTGTTCGCCTGCCAGGTACGGCCACGGTTCGCGGGCGGAACGACACGGGTGCGGTCGGCGTGGGAGAGCAGGAGGTTGTCGAACTCGGGCAGGAAGCGGGGCGGCGCCGGGGTGTCCGGGTCGGGGCGCGGGGCGTCGGGGAGGTCGAAGAGTTCGACGCCGTTCTCGTCCCGGAAGGTGAGCAGCTGGGGGCGGAGCCGTTCGAAGGCGGCGCGCATCCGGGTCAGGCCCGCCCAGGTCTGCATGTCCTTAACGGAGGCCGGCCCGAAGGCGGCCAGATAGCGCAGGACCGTGGCGTCGGCCGAGGCGGCCGGCTCGCCGGGACGGTCCAGCCAGTGCTCGGCGGTGGTGAGGGAGACCTGGGCGCTGCGGCCCCACATGCCGCGCGGGGTCACCTGGACGAGGGGCAGCGTGCAGCGGGCCGCGACGGCCAGGGACTGCGGGTCGGCATCCGGCCACTCGGCGCTCAGGGCCTCACGCAGCTGCTTCATGGTGCGGGGCTCGGCCTCGACGAGCTCGCGGGCGATGCCGGCGAGCCGGTCCAGGTCGACGCCGACGAGACCCTTGCGGAAGTAGTTGATCTCGCGGTCCCTGGCGGGTTGCACCAGCGGGCGCAGGGTGAGGCTGTCGTCGGCGGTGTGCAGATGGATCGTCGAGCGCATCGTGACGATACGCACGACCGCGCGGTCGCCGAGCGGCCCGGACAGTTCCTCGGGCGTGAAGCCCTCGAGCCGGGCGGCGAGCGCGTAGTACGGCGGTTTGACCTCCTGCGCCTGGAGCCCGACCAGGTGCTCCACGGCCGCGAGGGCGGACAGCGGCGAGCGGCGCAGCAGGAGCTGGCGGTCGAGGGTGGCGCGGTTGAGGGCGCGGGTGCTGAGGACTGGGTCCGTCCTGGTCATCGCCTTGCCCGCCTTCGTCCGCGCTGTCGTCACCGTTGGCACCTTCGTCACCGTCTTGGCCGCGTCGGCCTTTTTCGACATGGTCCGCTTGGTCATGCTCCGCACGCTAGTGGGGCTTGCGGACAGTTTCCGTCCGCGTATCCGCGTCTCTCACCGGATCCCGGACCGACCCGCCCCTTCCCATGTCATTCGCCCCGTATATCCTGCTCGGTGATCACGCACTCGTCGTCCCGACCGGGAGGCAGCCGCGATGTCCGAGCGACGCGCCCGCCCCGCCTCGAAAAACTCCATGAAGTCCGTGTGGCGCCGAGCCCTCACCGCGCCGCAGCCACCGGAGACACCGACCGCGGCACCTCCGGCGCCCGCCGAGACGTCGGAGCCGTCGGACGTGGCGAGTGTGGTGCAGGCGGCGCTGTACCGGGACGGGGTGCGGGTGTCCAGCCCCACCACCCTAGCCGAGACCTACCGTGAGCTGCGCGACCAGCCCTCCGGCATGGCATGGATCGGCCTGGCCCGCCCGACGGAGGCGGAGCTCCTCTCCCTGGCCGCGGAGTTCGACCTGCACCCTCTCGCGGTCGAGGACGCGATGGAGGCACACCAGCGGCCCAAGCTGGAGCGCTACGGCGAGACGCTGTTCGTGGTGCTGCGCGCCGCCCGCTATCTGGACGCGCCCGAGGAGGTCGACTTCGGCGAACTCCACGTCTTCGTCGGCCCCGACTTCGTGATCACCGTCCGCCATGGCGCCGCCCCCGACCTGTCGGCGGTGCGCCGGCGCATGGAGGAGACGCCGGAGCTGCTCAAGCTGGGCCCCGAGGCGGTGCTCTACGCGATACTGGACACGGTGGTCGACGGCTACGAACCGGTGGTCGCGGGCGTCCAGATCGACATCGACGAGATCGAGACCGAGGTCTTCCGCGGCGATCCCGAGGTCTCCCGCCGTATCTACGAACTCTCCCGGGAAATGGTCGAGTTCCAGCGCGCGACCCGCCCGCTCGTCGGCATGCTGCACGGCCTGATGGCGGGCTTCTCCAAGTACGGCACGGACGAGGAACTCCAGCGCTACCTCCGCGACGTGGCCGACCACGTGACCCACACCAGCGAACGCGTCGACGGTTTCCGCCAGGCCCTCACCGAGATCCTCACGGTCAACGCGACGCTGGTCACGCAGCAGCAGAACGCGGAGATGCGGGCGTTGGCGGAGGCGGGGTTCGAGCAGAACGAGGAGATCAAGAAGATCTCTTCTTGGGCAGCCATTTTGTTCGCTCCGACGTTGGTCGGGACGATCTACGGAATGAATTTCAGGCACATGCCGGAGTTGCACTGGGTGCTCGGATACCCCTTCGCTCTCGCCCTAATGGGAGTTGTTTGCGCCAGTTTGTACATCATCTTCAAGCGGCGGGACTGGCTCTGAGTAATCACCGTGGAGGGCTGCCGTCCTGAGTATGTGCAGCTCCGATCGCAGGCTTGGATGACGCGTTCGAGGCCACTGGGGAGTGTCTGGGGAGAACAGAAGACACGGACCTGCTCCATATCGGGATCGGTGAGAGCCTCACGCAGGGCAGACGTCATGCTGTGCAGATCGGCCAGTTTCCGGCCCAGGTCCGCCCGCATCCGTGCGGTCCACACGCCGGGCTCATGAGCCTCGCCCGCCGCCTCAAGCAGCACAGCCACTCCGTCCTCGGTGTCCAGGTGACCGAGAAACCTTGGCGTGCGTACCGGCGCGATCGGTGCCAGATGCTGATAGAAGCGCAGCTCTCGCAGAGCGGCCGCGATCGCCTCGGCGCCCAGCACGGCAGGAGTGAAACCCGAAAAGCACTGCTGACAGGAATGCCCAGTCAGAGCGGCGAAACGCCTCACGGCCAGTTCAGCCCCGAGCACATCCGCGCCACCTGGAGTGGGACGGCGAGCGTCGAGGACGCCGCCCAGGCGTTCGTCTTGTCGAGATCGAAGAGCTACGACCTCGTTCGCCGCGGAGAATTCCCATGCCGCGTGCTACCGATAGGCCGCACCACCCGCGTCGTCACCGCCTCGCTCATCCGCGTACTCGAAAGCGGCGAGCCGGAGTACAACGGAGCCTCCAGTGCAAGCCCCAATCCGTCATGACCAACTGCACGACGACGCCCCGCCGCAGCAAGCCGGCGGGGGTCGTCGTATCAGGTCCCCGTCTACGCAGGACCCCAGCCGGAGCAAGCCGCCGGGGGTCCTCACGTGTCACAGCCCCTATAAGCGGGGTCCTGGCTGCAGCCATCTGACCAGGTGGAAGACCTCCCGGGCCGCGTAGCGCTTGAGGCAACGAACGATTTCGCGCCGGGTCTTGCCCTCTTTGATCCATCGCTCGTAGTAGACCCGGGGGCACGGGTCGACCCGCAGGCGGGTGAACACGATGCGATGGAGCGCGGCGTTGGCCTGACGGTCGCCGCCGCGGTTGAGGCCATAGTGCGTTCGATGGTCCAACGGTGCCGACCCAGCCTCTTCGAGGACTCGATGCCTTTGCGGGCGATGCGGTGCCGGATGCCGCGCTGGCGTAACCATCGGCGCAGGTGGTCGTAGTCGTAGCCCCTGCACCGTTTCCAAGGCGAGCTCGGCTTACGTCACGCCTGCTGTACGGATCTCGGCGCGCAGCACCTGGGCGTGGTCGTCGGCGTCGGTGCGGCCGGCGTCGCGGGCGAGCGGCGCGATATGGGTGATCAGGGTGGTGGCGCGCAGATCCACGTCGGCCAGAAGCTGCTCGGCGAGGGTGAGTTCATCGTTGGCGACGGCCGGGTTGGTGAAGGCCAGGGCGAAGGCGCGGTGGGCCTGGCTGTTGCCGCGCTCATCGGTGACGCCGTGGTCGCCGTCGGTTGCTTCGGACCGGTCGTGGGGTACGTCGGTGGCGAGTGGCGTCGTCGCGTTGTCGGGGCCGGTGTGTGATCGGTCGTCCAGGGTGATGGCGGCAGGGGCCCCGTCCGGAGCGAGGGCGGTCAACTGGTGGTGGACCGCTGGTAGAGGGTGGTGGACAGGTCCCAGTTGCCGTCACCTTCGTCAGCGGTGTGCGTGACGTTGTTCGATGCCCGTCCTCGGTGACCAGGGTGGCGGCGATGTGGATGTGATCGTCCGCATGCCGTACGGCGGCCCAGCGGCATACAAGCTGTCCGCCGGAGGTATCCCAGGCACCTCAAGTATCTGCACGTCAGAAGGGCTGGGATGGTTCCACCGTGCTAGATCGGCTGTCGGCTGTTGCGCCCGGCCACTGTGACCGCTGATGCTCTTGGTGCCGCACCGACCAGGCCCGGACCGACCAGCCAGCCTCGCCGGGGCATCCACGTCCACATACTCATCCAGGGGGAACACCCATGTCCATGCGTATCCGAACGAGCGCTCTCACCGCACTTGCCGTCGCCGCCTTTGCGGCGGGCTCGGTCCTGACGGCGCCGGCCGCGGGCGCAGCACCGAAGGCCGCCGCGCCCAAGTTCCTGTCGGCGTCCCAGCTGCCGCCGCACCCGACGTCGTCCTGGACCGCCGGGCGGGTCACCGAGGGGTTCCCGGAGGCACTCGGCCTCTGCGTGAGCACGGAGGGCGTGCTCGACTACGACTACCGGCACCGGGAGTTCCGCACCGACCTGGACACCGGCGCCGTGCAGTTGACCGTCGTGACGGGTACAGCCGCCCAGGCCAAGGCCCTGGCGAAGCACTACGACGACCTGATCCGCACCTGCGCCGACCGCATCGAGGAGTCCTCGCCCGACGTCGACGCCGAGGGCCGGGACTACGGCACGCTGCCGGTCGAGGAGGGCGCCCACGTCCGCGGCCTGAACACCGAGGCGTCGGGGGGCGCCACCGACATCGCCCTGCTGTCGGTCGGACGGGACGACAGGACCGTCACCGTCGTCAAGTGGGGCGAGATGGGCGACTTCGTGAACGCGCCCGTGACCGCCTTCAAGAAGACCACGATCACGGCCGTCAACAAGCTGTACTGACCGGGCGGCCACCGGAAAGGTACGGGGCGGGGACCCTCGTACGTCGGCCAGGTCCCCC
>NZ_JBVKCZ010000032.1:0-120280 GCF_055634335.1 Streptomyces sp. NPDC111802
TCTCAAGAGGTAGCACGAAGTCCACCCCTGCGGCGTCCACCGCCGCCTGCGGCATCCCCGGGAACTCCGCGCTCTGCGGATCCTGCACGATCACCGTGCCCCCGCGCGACTTGACGGCCTCGACCCCCGTGGCGCCGTCCCGGCCGGTCCCGGTGAGTACACAGGCGATCGCTGCCGCCCCGTAGGCACGGGCAACCGACTCAAAAAGGAGATCGGCGGAGGGACGGACGAAGTGGACAAGCTCAGTACTGGTCAGGGTCAGGACACCATCGGAGCCGACCACGAGGTGCCGGTCGGGTGGGGCAATATAGACGGTGCCGGGCAGCGCACACTCCGCCGCCTCCGCAAGCTTCACCCTGAGCTCGGTACGGCGGGCGAGGATCTCGGCGAGCACGGTCCGGTGCCGCCGGTCGAGGTGCTGAACGACCAGCACAGGCACCCGTAGATCGGGGCCCAGCCCCCCGAGCAGCAGACTCAGCCCCTGGACACCGCCCGCGGACGACGCGACGGCGACGATGTTGTAGTCATCCACTGATGGCCTGTCGACCGTCACATCCTGAGCCTAGCCGAACCTTGGCCGACCGGGGAGAGGCGCAAGCAGCAGGCACAGCCGCAGGCCACCCCCTGACTGGCACCTGCGGGCCCATCGTCAAGGATATTCAAGATATTCA
Source organism: Streptomyces sp. NPDC111802 (assembly GCF_055634335.1). Taxonomy (NCBI): domain Bacteria; kingdom Bacillati; phylum Actinomycetota; class Actinomycetes; order Kitasatosporales; family Streptomycetaceae; genus Streptomyces; species Streptomyces sp. NPDC111802. Next base: position 672 of record NZ_JBVKCZ010000032.1, read on the forward strand.
CCTAAAGGAGGGATGTTCTCTCGGGTGAAGCGTTTCTGTTTGAGATTCCATCCTGCTGCGGGTGTGCATCGGCCTAGAGTCCCGTTGCGTCACCCGTGCTCCCGGTGGCTGTGGACCTCCGTCTTCACCCGCTTCGGAACCCAAGCGGGCAGCCCCCTGAACTCACGGTGATGCCGCCATGTCCAGGAATCCCTCTCCTCCCACCCAGCGCATTCGCATATATGCGACGGCAGGACGAACGGTCGTCGAATTGCTCGGTGACATCGACATCGCCGCCGCCCGCTGGATCACCCCGCAGTTGGACGCGACGACAGGCGGCTCGAAAACCGAGCTTGTAATCGATCTCGGCCCGGTCGAGTTCCTCGACTGCTCAGGACTGACGCTGCTGTGCCGCGCACGACGGCGCATCGAGGAACGAGGCGGACATTTGACTCTCGTCTGCCCTCACCCCGTCATCCGCAAAATGCTCCAGATCACCGGACTCAGCCAAGTCTTCGCCCTGACAGCCACACTGGACGAAGCACTCGACGGCCATACACCCGCGTGCTGAGAGCGGACCCCCGCCAGAGGGGTGTGTTCGCCCACCCAAGGCTGAATCAGGCTCTTACTCTCGGCGCCGTTCACCCTGAGCTGTCACTGGAGACATGCTGCTCATCGAGCAGGAGAATCGGCCTGTGCAACGGGCCATCAACGACCCCGTGCCCCCGGGTCCGAAAAACACTCGTCAAGAGGCCGGAGCCCTTTCCGTAGCGGACATCACCGGACTCCGCCCTCGTCCTCCCGCCCCGTATTCAAGTTGGAGCATACTTCCACACCGCCCCGACCGGCCGTGAGGCCGATCCGCCGGCGGCCGTCGCCCACATTCGACGATGGCCGCCACCATCACTACTTCTCAGGTGTCGGCAGATCAGTCCGCAATCGGCAAGTAGACGCGGTTCCCCTGGGCGGCAAACTCGGCGGACTTGGCCATCATGCCCGCCCGGATCTCCTCGTCGCTGGTCACAGTCCCATCAGGGCCGAATCGTTCAATGATGTTTTTGCTGATCTTCATCGAGCAGAACTTCGGCCCGCACATCGAGCAGAAGTGAGCCGTCTTGGCCGGCTCGGCGGGAAGCGTCTCGTCATGGAACTCCCGTGCCGTGTCCGGGTCCAGGGCGAGATTGAACTGGTCCTCCCACCGGAACTCGAAGCGGGCGTCGGACAGCGCGTCGTCCCACTCCTGCGCACCGGGGTGCCCCTTGGCGAGGTCGGCCGCATGGGCGGCGATCTTGTAGGTGATGACGCCGGTCTTGACGTCGTCACGGTTGGGCAGGCCCAGGTGCTCCTTGGGGGTGACGTAGCAGAGCATGGCCGTGCCCCACCAGGCGATCATGGCGGCACCGATACCCGAGGTGATGTGGTCGTACGCCGGCGCGACGTCCGTGGTCAGCGGGCCGAGCGTATAGAACGGAGCTTCATCGCAGATCTCCTGCTGAAGGTCGATGTTCTCCTTGATCTTGTGCATCGGGACATGGCCCGGGCCCTCGATCATGGTCTGTACGTTGAAACGCTTGGCGATCGTGTTGAGTTCCCCGAGCGTCCTCAACTCCGCGAACTGTGCCTCGTCGTTGGCGTCCGCGATCGAGCCGGGCCGCAGGCCGTCGCCCAGCGAGTACGTGACGTCGTACGCGGCGAGGATCTCGCAGAGTTCCTCGAAGTTCTCGTACAGGAACGACTCCTTGTGGTGCGCCAGGCACCATGCCGCCATGATCGATCCGCCGCGCGAGACGATGCCGGTCTTGCGGTTCGCGGTGAGCGGTACGAACGGCAGGCGGACGCCTGCGTGGACCGTCATGTAGTCCACGCCTTGCTCGGCCTGTTCGATGACCGTGTCCTTGTAGATCTCCCAGGTCAGCTCCTCGGCGCGGCCGTCGACCTTCTCCAGCGCCTGATAGAGCGGCACCGTGCCGATGGGGACGGGGGAGTTGCGCAGCACCCACTCGCGAGTGGTGTGGATGTTGCGGCCGGTCGACAGGTCCATGACCGTGTCGGCGCCCCAACGGGTCGCCCAGGTCATCTTCTCGACCTCCTCCTCGATGGAGGAGGTGACCGCGGAGTTGCCGATGTTGGCGTTGACCTTCACCAGGAACCGCTTGCCGATGATCATCGGCTCGATCTCCGGGTGATTGACGTTGGCGGGGAGTACCGCCCTACCGGCGGCGATCTCCTCGCGGACCACTTCGGGAGAAACGTTCTCCCGGATGGCCACGAACTCCATCTCGGGTGTGATCTCACCGCGGCGTGCATAGGCGAGCTGTGTGACGGCCTGGCCGTCACGACTGCGACGCGGCTGGCGCGGTCGTCCGGGGAAGACCGCGTCGAGGTTGCGCAGGCCGCCACGCGGCGAGGTGTGCTTGATCCCGTCGTCCTCGGGACGGACGGGACGGCCCGCGTAGTCCTCGGTGTCGCCGCGGGCGATGATCCAGTTCTCCCGCAGCGGGGGAAGCCCACGGCGGACGTCGGTCTCGGTGAGTGGATCGGTGTACGGGCCCGATGTGTCGTACAGCGTGACCGACTGCCCGTTGGTGAGGTGCACCTGGCGGACCGGCACCCGCAGATCGGGGCGTGAGCCCTCGACATACGCCTTGTGCCAGCCGATGGACTTCCCGGCCTCCTGGGACTTCTCGTCCTGAACGGAGGCAGGCGTGCGCGCGTCCTTGATGGTCATGAGACCTACTCCCTACGCCGGCATTACCCGGTAACAGGTTCGGCGGTCGACGCAGCGGTATCCGTCTGCCGACGTTTCGTGTGAAACATCACTCGCGATGGGTGATGTTTCATGTGAAACATCGCTGGGACGGAGGTCAGCGCCCTCTCAGCCCGGTGCTCCGAGCTCCCGCGTGTACAAAGGTGGCTCCACGCTAGCGTCAATTCGGGCGCGGTGAACAGAGGGCCCCGGTCGTTCTTGCGATGATCGGTCGGTGACCACGAAGCATGGACCTCCGTACCCACCCCCCGAGCCACCCCGCGGCTCGGGCGCCGGAAGCGGCCCCCGAAGCGGTCCCGGGAACGGTCCCTCGCGGGGCAACGGCCGTACAGACGGCCGGGGTTCAGGTGTTCCCGGAGGCAGATACGACGGCGGATACGGCCGTGGTTCCGTGGGCGGCCAAGGCGATCGGGCGGCTGGAAACGGCGGCTGGCACGAGCACGGCAGCCGACCCGGACCCGGCCCCGGCTCCGAAGGGATGCCGGAGCAGCGAGGCGGAGCCGGCGGGGGGTACGAGCGTGGTCCCGGCGACCGTGGCCCGCACAGCTATGGTCCCGGCGAACCTGGGCCGCACAGCTATGGTTCCGGCGAACCTGGCCCGCACGGCTGTGGTCCCGGCTCCGGCGGCTCGGCGGGGCAGGGACCCGGTCCGAGTGACCGGGACGGTCACGATGCCGGTAGTGGCCATGGTCACGGATCCGGATCCGGCGGGCCACGGGGCGGTGGCGACGGTGACGGGCATGGGCATGGGCATGGGCACTCACACAGTCACGCCCACGGTCCGGCGGCCCCCGTCTCCCGACATCTGCGCAAGGTCATCGCGGCGGTTCTGATCCCGTTCGCGGCGGCGGTGATGGTGGGGCTCGTGGTGCTGTGGCCGGGCGGTGCCCCGGGGCACGAGCGCACCGGGGTCGGCTTCGACCGGCAGACACAGCAGGCCACGGTCACCAAGGTGGTCGAGCTGAACTGCAAGGACGCGGGCAGCTCGGGAGTGCCACCGACCGGCGACACCTCCACCGCCGAGGGTTCCTCCGCGGTGCAGCAGGAGCGCGGCACCTGCAAGAAGGCGACCATCCGGGTCGACACCGGCAAGGACCAGGGCCGTACGTTCACGGAGATTGTCCAGCCCGACCAGTCCCGGCAGTTGCACGAGGGCCAGGAGGTCGTGGTCGCCTACGAGCCCTCCGCGCCCAAGGATCTCCAGTACTCGGTCACCGATGTGAACCGGCGCGTGCCGTTGGCCGTGCTCGCCGGCATCTTCGCACTCGCCGTCGTGGTCGTCGGGCGGCTGCGAGGTGTCATGGCACTGATCTCGCTGGCCATCAGCTTCCTGGTGCTCAACTTCTTCATCCTGCCCGCGATCCTCCAGGGCTCGAACCCGCTGATCGTGGCGGTGGTGGGGTCGAGCGCCATCATGCTGACCGCCCTCTATCTCTGCCACGGCCTCTCGGCCCGTACGTCGGTCGCGGTGCTCGGCACGCTGATCTCGCTGCTGCTGATCGGCGTCCTCGGCTCGGTGTTCATCGACTGGGCCGCGCTCACCGGCAACACCGACGACAACACCGGCCTCATCCACGGGCTGTATCCGTCGATCGACATGAGCGGGTTGCTGCTCGCCGGCATCATCATCGGTTCGCTCGGTGTCCTCGACGACGTGACTGTCACCCAGACGTCCGCGGTCTGGGAGCTGCACGAGGCCAACCCGACGATGGGCTGGCGCGGGCTGTACCGGGCCGGCATCCGCATCGGCCGCGACCACATCGCGTCCGTCGTCAACACGCTCGTCCTCGCCTACGCCGGCGCCGCGCTGCCGCTGTTGCTGCTCTTCTCGATCGCGCAGAGCGGCGTCGGCACGGTCGCCAACAGTGAACTGGTCGCGGAGGAGATCGTGCGCACGCTGGTCGGCTCCATCGGACTGGTCGCGTCGGTTCCGGTGACCACGGCCCTGGCGGCCCTGGTGGTCTCGGCCGACCGGCCGGAGAAGGGGGCGGCGGTGCCAACGGGCACCCAGCCGGCCACGGCGGGCGCGCAGCCGGCTCCGGGTCGCGGCGGGCACGGACGACGGCGCAAGCGGTGAGAACGTCAGCGGTGACGCGGAAGCGGTCACGGCGGATGCGGTTACGCCAGAGGCGGTGACGTCGGATGCGGTCATGGCGGCAGATGCGGTGACCGCAGAGTGCGGTGACGGTCCGGCGCTGACAGCAGAGCGGCCGGCTGAAGGCCGCCCGACCCGGTGCCGCCGACTCCGCCCGTCCGGCGGAGCGTGAACCACACTCGGCGGGGCGGAAGCGCCCCCACGCGCCCCTTGCGCACCCGCTGAAGCGTTACGCCACGCCGCTCTTGCTGACATGACGCCTCACCCGGCGCTCTGCTCCTCCGCCAGGATGCGATCCAGGGCCTCGTCGAGGTGGGCGTCGAAGTCGGCGAGCGTGTCCTCCTGCCCGAGGGGCACCAGCTTGTCGGTGCGGTCGAGGAAGGCCACCAGCGGCGCCACGGAGGAGCGGAACAGCGCCTGGTCCACACCGACCTGAAGCCGGATCAGGACGTCGCCCAGTGTCTCGGCACCCGCCGGTGAGACCCGTACATCTCCCTCCCCGCACGGCCGGCCCACCCCATCGACCAGCAACTCACGGCCGAAGGCCCAGGTCACCGGGGCGTCACCGGGCAAGTGAAAGGTCAGCCGTACCGCGTAGGGATCACAGGTCTCGTAGCGCAGCTCCACCGGGATGCGGAAGGACAGCTCCTCGGAGACGAGAAAGCTCATCATGACCTCTGCCTGTACGGACTCGCGCATCGCCTACCCCGTCGTTTGCCTTCGACTGGCCGGGACCGGATCCCGAGCCTGGAGGAATCTTGCTGAACGTACACGAGAGATCACAAGGAGTGAGTTTTCAGATACTGATAGAGATCGCCAGTGACCCCAGAAGTCGCCCGATCTCCTCCTGCAGCTGACGTGCCGCCGACAGCAGCCGATCGGCCTGTTCGACGGGCATGGAAATGGCCATCGTCGCGGCCGTGGTGCCCACCGTGATCGGGATCGCCGCGCACACCGTGCCCAGCGCGTACTCCTGACGCTCGGTCACCGGCTCCATTCGACGAATCCGCTCCAGACGGCGGAGCAGCGCGCGGCTGTCCCGGACCGTGTACGGGGTGATGGCCTGCACGGGATGGCGCTCGAGGTGGTCGCGCCGGGCGTCCTCGTCCAGCTGGGACAGCAGGCACTGACCGATGGCGTGCGCATGGCCGGTCTCACGGAAGTCGGCCCATTCCTCGACCGCCGGATTTCCGGGGGTGTCCGAGACGCACATGACCTCGATCTCGCCCTCGCGGTACTGGGAGTAGTACACGGGAACCCCAATGGCATCGCGGCATTGGGCGAGCGCGTCGGCGACCGTGCTGCGACGTTTCTGCTCGGCTCCGCTGCTGCTCAGCCGCACGGCAGCCTCCCCGATGAAGAACAGCCCTCTGTCGCGGCGCAGATAGCCCTCGTGCACCAGCGTGCGCAGGAGGTGGTACGCGGTAGGCAGGGCGAGGCCCGTCTCGCGGGCGAGTTGTTTGGCGGGGGCGCCGTACTCATGCTCGGCGACGCATTCCAGCAGGCGCATCGCGCGCTGGACGGAGCCGATGAGCGTCGCGGAGTTGGACTGCTCGGAGGATTCCCGGGAGGCCTGCCGCGGTACCTGAGGTACGGCGGTGCGGGGCCGACCCGGGAGTGCGTGGGGTTGTGAGGATGCGGTCTCAACCGTGGCCAAGGGTCACTCCCGAAGCGCGAGGGGGCGGTCCGTGCTGGGGAACACGGGTGGGGGTACGCCGCTCGCGGGGTCGGTCCCCGCGTCGATTTTCGGACTCTATTGGCCCGCCACCGCTCGCGGACGCCCGGTCCGGGAAACTTCCCTCGCCCGAGGGAACCGGTGATTCCTGTTACCGCCCACCGGTCCCCACGGCCCTCACCAGTCGCTGCGTGACGAAGAGCTCGACATGAACTTCCGTACGACGTAGATCAGTCCACCGACCAGTGCCACGAAGACCAGCAACTTGAAGAGCAGTCCGATCACGAACCCGACCACACTGGCTATCAGCCCCCCGAACACGACCAGAGCGATGACCGGCACCGCGATCCACTTCACCCACCACGGCAGTCCCGCGAAGATCTCACGCATCGCCCTCGTCCTTGCCTCTCCGCCCGTCCTGTGCCGGGTCCTGATTCTCGAATCTGCTGATTCCCTGCACTCGATGCTAGGACCGGCAGGTGCCCCGGCGGGGCCCTCGCAGCCCTTGTCCTCCCCTGATCGATCCCCTAGGGAACCCTGAGGCCAAGGGTCAGCTCTCGGGCGGAGAGAACACCACGAGCACCCGCAGATCCTCGCTGATGTGGTGGAACTTGTGGGCGACTCCGGCCGGGACGTACACCACGCTGCCGCGCGCCACATGCGTGGTCTCCATGCCGACGGTGATCTGGGCCCGGCCGCTCACGACGAAGTAGACCTCGTCCTGGTTGTGCGGTTTCTGTGGATCATGACCTCCCGCATTGAGCGCGTACAGACCGACAGACATGTTCCGTTCCCGCAGAAACTGCAGGTAGGCACCCTCATTGGCGGCGCGCTCCGCCTCCAGTTCGTCAAGCCGGAATGCCTTCATCGCTGATGTTCGCCCTCGTCCCAGTGCTCATGGCCGATCTCGTCTGCCACGATCAGACACATGAAGAATTTCGTAGTCAAGACGATCGCCAACGCAGGCGCCCTGGCGGTCGCCGTCTGGCTGCTCGACAAGATCACCCTCACCGGTGACAGCACGGGCAAGAAGATCGGCACCCTCATAGTCGTCGCGCTGATCTTCGGTTTGGTGAACTTCCTCGTCAAGCCGATCGTGAAGCTCCTCAGCCTTCCGCTGCTCATCCTGACGCTCGGCCTGTTCACCCTGATCGTCAACGCGCTGATGCTGCTGCTGACCTCATGGCTCGCCGACAAGATCGACGTGAGCTTCCATGTCGAGGGCTTCTGGACCGCCGTGCTCGGCGGCCTGATCATCTCCATCGTCTCCTGGGCGCTCAACCTCGCCCTGCCCGACGGGGACTGAGCATCCGATGACCTACCGCGTCTGCTTCGTCTGCACCGGCAACATCTGCCGCTCGCCGATGGCCGAGTCCGTCTTCCGCGCCCGCGTCGAGGAAGTCGGGCTGGACGGCCTGGTCGAGGTCGACAGCGCCGGCACCGGCGGGTGGCACGAGGGCGACCCGGCCGATCCGCGCACCATCTCCGTCCTGGAGGAGCACGGCTACGGCAGCGGCCACACCGCCCGGCAGTTCCAGCCGTCCTGGTTCGACCGCCTCGACCTCGTCATCGCCCTCGACTCCGGCCACCTCAAGGCGCTGCGCCGCCTCGCTCCCTCGCCGGAGGACGCGGCGAAGGTGCGCCTGCTGCGTTCCTACGACCCCTCCGCGGGCGAGGACCTCGATGTGCCGGACCCGTACTACGGCAGCCGGGACGGCTTCGAGGGCTGCCTGGAGATGGTCGAGGCGGCGAGCACGGGGCTCCTTGCGGCGGTCCGCGAACAAGTGGAGGGACAGGCGGCATGAGCGGTGCGGAGGCACAGGGGCTCGGCGGGGACGGCACGCGCGCGGTGCGGGCCGGCCTGCCCGAGCCGGTCAAGTACGAACCGACCCTGCCGGGCCCCGTGTTCGCCGCCCACTTCCATCTGCCGGGCGAGCCGACGGGGCCGTACACCTACGGCCGGGACGAGAACCCGACCTGGACCCACCTCGAGCGCGCCATCGGCGAGCTGGAGGCGCCGGGGGAGGACGGCGTCGAGACGCTGGTCTTCGCCTCGGGCATGGCCGCCACGTCGTCGGTGCTCTTCTCCCAGCTACGGGCGGGGGACGCGGTCGTCCTGCCCAGCGACGGCTACCAGGCGCTGCCCCTGGCACGCGCGCAGTTGGAGGCGTACGGCATCGAGGTGCGGACCGCGCCGACCGGCGGGGACGCGCAGCTCGGCGTCCTGGACGGCGCGAAGCTGCTGTGGATCGAGACCCCGTCCAACCCCGGCCTCGACGTGTGCGACATCCGGCGGCTCGTCTCGGAGGCACACGCGCGTGGCGCGCTCGTCGCCGTCGACAACACGCTCGCCACGCCGCTCGGGCAGCGCCCGCTGGAGCTCGGCGCCGACTTCTCCGTGGCCAGCGGCACCAAGCAACTGACCGGACATGGCGATGTGCTGCTGGGATACGTCACCGGCCGCGACGCCGAGGCCATGGCGGCCGTACGGCGTTGGCGCAAGATCGTCGGAGCGATTCCCGGGCCAATGGAGGCCTGGCTCGCCCACCGGTCCATCGCCACGCTCCACCTGCGCGTGGAGCGGCAGAACGCCAATGCCCTGGCGGTCGCCGAGGCGCTGCGGGACTGGCCCGAGGAACTCGCGGTGCGCTACCCGGGGCTCCCGGGCGACCCCTCGCACAAGATCGCCTCGCAGCAGATGCGGCGCTATGGGTGCGTGGTGTCCTTCACGCTGCCCACGCGCGCGCGTGCCGAGCGCTTCCTGGACGCCCTGCGGCTGGTCGACGACGCGACCAGCTTCGGCGGAGTCCGGTCCACGGCGGAGCGTCGCGGACGCTGGGGAGGCGATGCCGTACCGGAGGGCTTCGTTCGTATGTCGGTCGGCGCCGAGGATCCGGAGGATCTGGTGGCGGATGTGCTGAACGCGCTGGATGAATCGGCCCGGTGACCGGGTCCGGCCCCGCGGCCGCCGTCGTCCGGATACATGGAACGGGCGGTCCGAACCTCCCCCCTCGTGGCTCGGACCGCCCTCGGTTCTGCGCGCGAAGAACCGCGCGAACAAGGCTAGTTGACTCCCTGTCAGTGTCCAATCACAGTAGCGACAGCGACCTATCGACTTATTTATAGTTGGGCCCTGCCCTGGGGGTGATGAGAAGGGCGAGGAAGGGGAGGGTGTGGCATGGATCTGGCCTTGTTGCGCACCTTTGTGACCGTGCACCGGGCCGGCTCCTTCACCCGCGCCGCCGCGCTGCTCGGACTGTCGCAGCCAGCCGTGACCTCACAGATCCGCACCCTGGAAAGGCAGTTGGGCCGCCCCCTCTTCCTACGGCAGGCCCGCGGGGTGACACCGACGACCATGGGCGACGAACTCGCCCACAAGGCCGCACCGCATCTCGACGCCCTGGTGGAGATCGCCGAGACGGGAATCGACGACGAATCCTCGCTACGGACCCTGCACCTCGCCGGCCCTCCTGAGTTCACCGCCGAGCGCGCGCTGCCCGCGCTCACCGAGCTGACCGGCGAGGACGGCCAGGGCTTCGCACTGCGCGCGTCCTTCGGGAACGCCGAGGAGACCCTGGAAGGGCTGGCCGCCGGACATCATGATCTGGCCATCGGTACGGCCCGTCCGCGCGGCGCACTGCTCACGGCGACTCCGCTCTGCGACGAGGAGCACGTGCTCGTCGCGGCTCCCAGCCGGGTGGACCGCATCGGGGCGGGGCAGCTGCGCCACAAGGGAGCGCACGCGCTGGAGGACGTCCCGGTGGTGGAGGTGCATGAGTCCCTCCCCTTCGTCTCCCGTTACTGGGCTTCGGTCTACGACTCCCGCCCCGCCGCCCCGGGCACCGTGATCGTCCCCGACCTGCGCGCGGTTCTCGCATGTACGGTCGCGGGTGCCGGGCTTGCGGTGCTGCCCCGTTATCTGTGCGCGGACGCGTTGGAGCGCGGCGAGGTCGTCGCCCTGCACGATCCGCCGGTGCCGCCGCTGCGGACGTACTTCCTGGTGGTCCGCACCGGAACGCTGGCGATGCCGCACATCGCGCGGGCCCACGAGTGGCTGCTGCGAGCGGCTGCCGACTGGGCCTGAGCAGGACTTTCGGCGGCCTCACGCAACGAGCTCAACCGGTGACGTCTTGCGATGTTTCACGTGGAACCAGCCGGGCCACATTTCTCCCATGACCGTCCGACCCGTGGTCAAGCGCACCGCACGCGCCGTTCTGCTGGACGGCGACGATCTGATCCTGATCAAGCGCACCAAGCCCGGCATGGATCCCTACTGGCTCACGCCCGGTGGCGGGGTCGAGCCGACGGACTCGACCGTCGTCGACGCCCTGCACCGCGAGGTCTATGAAGAGCTCGGCGCCAAGATCACCGATGTGGTGCCCTGCTTCGTCGACACTGTCGAGCACATCGGCGAGGACGGCGGAGCGACCGGCGTGAAGGTGCAGCACTTCTTCGTCTGCCGGCTGGGGTCCATGGACACGTCCTTGCGGCACGGCCCCGAGGTGGATGAGCCCGTCGGCGAGTACGAGATCGTGCGGGTGCCGTTCACCCGGGTCGGGATCGCCTCCGTCCATCTGGTGCCGCTGTCGCTGCGGCACTACCTTGACGGCAACATCGAGGGCGTCCGCGCCATGCACGCGCCCGACCTGGGCTGATATCCGACGGCGACCTGACCGTCGGCGTACGTCAGTTCGCGGCGACGAGCTCCTCCACCGAGTCATGGCGTATGCGCTCGGTCGGGACACCGAGGTCTCTCAGTACGTCGACACCGCTGCGGATCATGCCGGGCGGTCCGGAGACGAAGGCGTCGCACTCGGTCCAGGGCCCGTACTGGCGTATGGCTTCGGGAAGTTGGAGCAGTCCATTCCGGTCCACCACCGGGCGGACCTTCAGCCAGGGGTGGGACTGCTGGAGCCTGAGCATCGTGTCGATGTCGTACAGGTCCTGGTCGGTGCGGGCGCCGTAGAACACCTCGACCGATCGCCGCTCGCCGTGCTCGGCGACATCCTCAACCAGCGCCTTGATGGGCGCTATGCCAGTGCCTCCGCCCAGGCAGAGCAGACCGCTGTCGGTGGTGTGGTTCACGGTCATCGAACCGGTCGGCGGGCCGAGCCGGATGATGTCTCCCGGCCGGGCGCGGTGCACCAGAGCGTTGGAGACCCAGCCGGCGGGCACGGCCTTCACATGGAACGTCAGCAGGCCGTCGGTGCGGGGCGCCGAGGCGAAGGAGTAGTGCCGCCAGATCCTGGGCCACCAGGGTGTCTCCAGGCTTGTGTACTGCCCGGCGACGAAGGGATAGGGCTGGTCGGGGCGGACCGTGACGACGGCGATGTCCGAGGTTCTGAGGTCGTGCGCCACGACCTCCGCGTACCACCAGGCGGGGGCGCGTAGTTCGTCCGCCGCCGCGGCGTCGATCATGACCTGCGAGATCGTCCTGTACGTCCGGACCCAGGCGGCCTCCGTCTCCCCGTCCCAGACGCCGGCGGCGTACTTGCTCAGCGCGCCGATGAGGCACTCGCCGACGGCCGGGTAGTGCTCGGGCCGGGTGCCGTACTTGCGGTGACCGCGGCCCAGGTTCTGCAGGTAGTCCACCAGGACCGGCGTGTTGTCGATGTGCTCGGCAGCGGTGAGCAGGGCCTTGAGCAGCCGATCGCGCTGGGTGTCCATCGCGGCCGGGAACAGGGCCCGCAGGTCGGGGTGGCGCACGAAGAGCAGCGCGTAGAAGTACGACGTGACCTTGTCGGCCACGGGGGCGACCTCGGACATCGTCCGGCGGACCAGAACCGCGTCAGGGGACGCGGGTTGGGCCGGGGCGGGGCGCTGGGTCGGGACATGCAGCTGCGGGGCGGGCGGTGCCAGGGAAGTCGGCGGCGCGAGTGTTGCAGACGGTGTGAAGGGCGTGGAGCCCGATGGATGGGGCCGTGGTGACGTGGCCTGGGCGGCGGCCGGTGCCTGGTGTGGGGCCGGGGAGGGGGCGGAGGCGAACGTCGAGTGCGTGGGCGGTATGTGACCCGAGGTGGGCGGTTCCTGGGTCGATATCGCGAACGCTTCAGGAAGCGGTGCCGGGGCCGGCTGCGGGGTCGGTGTCGGGGCCTGTTCGTGGCTCGACATCGGGGCCCGCGCCCCTCGTTGCGGATCCACCGTTCCGTCGCTCACACGGTGCGCATCGTCGGGGCCTGAGGCGCTGTCCTGGGCCGGCGGGGCCGCCTCATCGGCCGGTGCCGTCCGGCCCACCGGGCGCATCGCGGCCAGGCGCCTGCCCTCGGCCGCCTCCTGTTCGCTGCCCGGAGTCGTCGCCGGCTGCTTGCGCGGCGTGAACCAGCCGCCCCCGCCGCCGGAAGTGCCGTTGTCGGCCGACGTGGTGGTCGGAGCGTCCATGGTGTGCCTCGCCTCGAACATCTTTCGGTCGGTCTGCGCACTTCCTCGATCGGAAGGTGCCTGCTTCCCCCGCGACGGCTTACATTCCCCGTTCGTTGCCGCGATCCAATACGGCCACATTCAACCCGTATTCACACCCGGTACGGACAAGTAAGGCGAGAGTGTGACATTGACCGCAGTACCCTCACCGCACCTTCCCACCGCGCGTCCGCGCCCGGGCTTCATAACCGAGAATGCGGGTCTTCGATCTCTCCGTCCCATTAGGCTGCCTTGCCCTGCGTTCGGTCCGAGCCGGGAGTCCGCATCACAGCTCGGAAACGAACCGGAGTCGACCATACCGGCCGGCGCCCCGATCACAAGTCCCCCCTTGCTCGCTCACGAAATGGACGAGGGGATGAAGGCCGCTTCCTTCAATTACCGGCCGCTGCGCACCAATTCATAGGCTTCCCACAGATCCATCCCCATGTAAGTGTGCGTCGCGAGCCCGGCCAGATGACGGTCCGCATTGACCGCGACGGATACCGGGACGGCACCGAACAGGTCCTTGTCCGACAGCGAGTCGCCATAGGCGACGCATTCGCCCCGTGTCACCCCGAACTCCGCGCAGAGCCGGTCGGCGATGCGGACCTTGGCCTCGGCGCTGAGCACTCCCGCCGGATCGACGGGCTCGGTGAACGGCACAGACGGAAAGAGGGAACCGTACACCGCATGCGCGCCCCAGCCCGTCAGACGCTCCACGAAGAAGGAGGGCGAGAGCGAGACGACGGCGCAGTAGTCGCCCTGTCCCCTGATCTCCGCCCAGACTTCACGGATCCGAGTCAGCCAAGGAGCGGCCTCGAAGGCGGCCGCCACATGAGCCTCGGTGAGATCGGCCCAGAGCGCGTGTACCCGCTGCGCGTACTCAGGTGGGCCGATCAGCCCTGCTGAGATATCCCGGTCGAGCGCGACGGTCTCTTCCTCCAGCCCGAGCTGTCGTGAGATCTCCACGGGCGCGGATGTGCCATGCAGGAGCGTGCCGTCCAGATCGAAGAGGTGAAGTCTCGCCATAGGGCGTGAGGTTAGTGGCGTGGGTTAGTGGCGTGTGCGCTCCATCCCCTGACTGGAGATCTCTCGCTCCCGTGGGTGGAGGTCTGAAGCATTGCGACCGGCCACGCCCGTCGCCACGAACAATCGTGGAAAGCCCTTCATGGTTGCTGGCCGTTCGCCCATGTTTCACGTGAAACACCCAGCGTCTACCGAGACGCTGTGCGGTGGACCATCACATGGCCAAAAGCTCGTACGTCTCCCCGGAAACAGGTGGACGATCAGGGCAGTCGTCAGACAGCCTGACCTGCGTGCCGACTCCTTCCCTCGCCGCTCTGCCCATCCGCCGTCTGACGCTTCGCGACCTCACCGCCTGCGCCGACTTGTCCGAGGATCGGGGTTGGCCCCGTGAGGAGCACAAGTGGGGGTTCCTCCTCACAGCCGGGAAGGGCTACGGCATCGACGACCCCGACGGCGGGCTCGTCAGCGCCTGCGTCGTCACGGAGTACGGACCACAAGAGCGCCCCGGGTTGGGCGCCATCGGCATGGTCCTGGTCTCCGAGCGGCACGCCCGCCAGGGCGTCGGACGTCGGCTGATGCGTCACATCGTCGACTCGATGGGCACGACACCGATGACGCTGCACGCGACGCCGTACGGCCAACCGCTCTACGAGGAGCTCGGCTTCAAGGTCATCGGACGGGCGGAGATGCTCTGCGGGCACTTCATGCCCGACGCCTCGGCGCCTTCGGTGGCCACACGTGCGGCCACCGCCGAGGACCTCAGTGCGCTCGTGCGGCTCGACGGGGAAGTGTTCGGCGCCGATCGCACGCACATCATCACGCGGTTGCCCGCTTTCGCCGACCAGCTTCGCGTCGCCGAGGAGAACGGCCGGATCATCGGTTACGCGGGCGCCTGGCCCAACATGGACACACAGGTTGTGGGTCCGCTGATCGCCCGCGACACCGAGACCGCGAAGGCGCTCATCGCCTCCCTCGCCGCCCACACCGACCGCCCGTTGCGCACGGACATCGACGTACGCCATGAGGAGCTGCTGGACTGGGCGAAGGAGCACGGTCTGACATTCCTCGCCTTCAACTCGGTCATGACGTACGGCATCTCGGAGCTGCCCGGCGACTGGACCCGGCGCTTCGCTCCGCTGACGGTGGCGGCGGGCTGAGGCACCCCACCTCGGGCCGAGGCACTCATGGGAAACACCGGTCCCCATCGGGAACCGGCGTTTCGTCGATACGGACGTGCCGTCAGGCGAGCGCCTCGATCGCGGCCGTCGCGAACCCGTGGTCCTGCTCCGGCGCGCCGCCGCCGACACCGATCGCACCGATCAGCCGACCGTCCCGGTGGATCGGCACACCGCCCGCGATGAACAACAGCGGTCGATCGAGCGCCGTGGGCAGGGTGTGGAAGAGCCCGCCGGGCTGTACCGCGTCGACGAGGTCAGCGGTCGGGGCGTCGAGCTGAAGTGCCGTGTAGGCCTTGCGGGTGCTGGTCTCACCGGAGATCAGCACGGCACGGTCGTTCCGTCGGAAGGCGAGCAGATGGCCTCCTGCATCGAGGACCGTGACACTGACGGTCACGCCGGCCTCCTCGGCCGCACGGTGCGCGGCGGCGACGAGGACGTCGGCCTCCTGGGTCCTCAGGGGGGCGAACGCGGTGACGGTGCTCATGGGTTCTCCTTGCGGTTGGTGCTGGGTGGAGCGGTGCACTGCTGAGGTGGACAGTCACGGAGCCGGATATAGAGCCGGATATGCGGGGGCGGCCCTGACCCCGCACACGCGTCGACTCAGTGGTGTGCGACGGCTCGGTGCTCGGCTGCCGTGGCGCCCGTGACGACGGTGCTCGAGGCCGCTCCGTCACGGCGCTCCAGTGCGGCCGAGAGGATCGCGAGCAGCAGTGCGGCCGCGGCGAGGGCGGCGCCGACCCAGTTCGGGGAGGTGTAGCCGAAGCCGGCGGCGATGACGAGGCCGCCCAGCCAGGCAGAGAGGGCATTGCCGAGGTTGAAGGCGCCGATGTTCACGGCCGAGGCCAGCGTCGGGGCGCCGTGTGCCTGGTCGAGTACGCGCTTCTGGAGCGGCGGGACCGTGGCGAAGCCCAGTGCGCCGATCAGCGCGATGGTGACGGCCGCCAGGACCTTGTTCTGCGCCGTGAGAGTGAAGAGCGCGAGCACGACAGCGAGGGCACCCAGGGAGACGTACAGCAAGGGCATCAGCGCGCGGTCGGCGTACTTGCCGCCGATCAGATTGCCTCCGACCATGCCGAGCCCGAAGAGGACCAGCAGCCAGGTGACGGATCCGTCGGCGAAGCCGGCGACGTGGGTCATCATCGGCGCGATGTAGGTGATGGCCGCGAAGACACCGCCGAAGCCGAGGACCGTCATCGCCATGGCGAGTAGGACCTGGGCGTTCTTGAACGCCGCCAGCTCATGACGCAGCCGTACGCCCTGCGGCTTGGGCAGGTCGGGGACGAGCTTGGCGATGCCGATCAGGCCGACGACGCCGAGGGCGGCGACGATGCCGAAGGTGACCCGCCAGCCCGCGGACTGCCCGACGAACGTGCCCAGCGGGACGCCGACGACATTGGCCACGGTCAGGCCGGTGAACATCATCGCGATGGCGCCGGCCTTCTTGTCCGGGGCGACCAGTTCGGCCGCGACGACGGAGCCGATGCCGAAGAAGGCACCGTGGGCGAGCGAGGCGATCACACGGCCGATCAGCATGACGGCGAAGGCGGGGGCGAGGGCCGAAAGCAGGTTGCCGGCGATGAAGAGTCCCATCAGCAGCATCAGCATCCGCTTGCGGGAGACCTTGGTGCCGAGCACGGTCATGAGCGGAGCGCCGAGGACCACGCCGAGCGCGTAGCCGGTCACCAGGAAGCCCGCGGTGGGGATGGAGACCCCGAAGTCACTCGCGACCTCAGGCAGCAAGCCCATGATCACGAACTCAGTCGTTCCGATTCCGAAGGCCCCGATCGCGAGGGCCAGAAGCGCGAGAGGCATGGAGGGGTAGCACCTTCCAGGAAGATTGCAGGAGCGCTTTACGTTCGAAGACAATACTTGCAGACGCGGCATACTTGCAAGCGCAGGTATTGCGGGCCCTGCTCAACCCTGCCTTCAGCCGCTCCGGACGGAGGAAACCCCATGACAGCGACGGACCCCGCACTCACGGCCCTCGCCCAGGGCTGGTGCGCCCTATCTCTGCTGCACGGCAGGATCGAGACGCACATCGAGCGCGCCCTGCAGTCCAAGCACGACCTGAGCGTGCGCGAGTACTCCCTGCTCGACGTCCTCAGCCGCCAGCACAACGGCGAAGGCGGCCACCTCCAGATGAAGCAGGTCGCCGACGCCGTCATCCTCAGCCAGAGCGCCACCACCAGGCTCGTGACCCGCCTGGAGGACCGCGGACTGCTTTCGCGCTACCTCTGCCCCACCGACCGCCGCGGCATCTACACCGACGTCACCGAAGCCGGCCTCCAACTCCTGGAAGAGGCCCGGCCGACCAATGACAGAGCCCTGCGCGAAGCCCTGGACGAGGCCACGAGAACCCCCGAGCTCGTCCCCCTCGTGCGGGTCGTGGAGTCGCTTCCGGCGCCCGCATAAGGTGCGGGCATGGGAGATCTTGAGATACGCCCCGCTGTCGCCGATGACATCCCCGCGATCGTCGGCATGCTCGCCGACGATCCGCTGGGCGCCCAGCGTGAGTCACTGGACGACCTGACCCCTTACTTCGCGGCGTTCGAGCGGCTCAACAGCGACCCGAACCAGCACATGGTCGTCGCTGTCCGTGAGGGCCGCGTCATCGGCACGCTCCAGCTCACAGTCATTCCCGGGCTCTCCCGGCGCGGCGCCACCAGGTCGATCATCGAGAGCGTACGCATCCACGCCGACGGGCGCGGCAGTGGTCTGGGCACTCTGCTCATCGAGTGGGCGATAGATGAATCCCGACGTCTGGACTGCCAGTTGGTGCAGCTGACCTCCGACAAGAGCCGTACGGACGCCCGCCGCTTCTATGAGCGGCTTGGCTTCACGGCCTCGCACGTGGGCTTCAAGCTCGAGCTGTGAAACGCCGAAGCGCCTGTTTCACGTGAAACAGGCGCTTAGCCAAACCTCCGCTTCGCCGTACCTCGGCTTCGCCAGAATGACGCTTCCTCCGAGCTCTCCCCCCTGCGGACGGTCAGGACGAGCTGATCCCCCGCCACCCGTCGGGATCCACCCCACCCGGCACGGCAGCCCCCTCGTCGTACGGCTGACGCGTGAACACGAAGGACCCGAGGTCCAGATGGTCCAAGGTCCCGTCCGGCCGTCGTACGGCCCTCAGGAGCTCGCCCGCGTAATAGCCCTCCAGCCCCGTCCAGGTGCCGTCACCGTTGGAACGGAACCGTGAGCGACGGCCCTTGCCGGACAGCGGCTCCAGGGAGACCAGGCCGTCGGCCGACAACCGCAGCGCGAAGGCGTGCGTTCCCCAGTACCAATGCCCGGCCAGCTCCAGAACCGCTGCGTCGACGTCCGCCATCGGGCGCCATGGCTCGGGCATCCGCGGCTCGGCCTCGGCGACGATGCGGACGAGGTCGGCGGCAACCGTGAACAGCAGTGGGCCGGAGGTGCAGTTGGCCAGGACGACTGCGGCCAGATCGTCCTCCACGCTCAGGGCAAGGCAGGCGAGGAAGCCCGGCAAGGACCCGGTGTGTCCGAGCAGCGTCCTGCCGTCCTGATGCCGGATCTCCAGGCCCAGACAGTAGGCATAGCCGCTCGTCACGTCCGCAGCCTCCTGCGGAGCCGTCGGCGTCCTCATCTCCCGCAACGACTCGGCACTCAGCACACTGTCGTCGCCCCGGATCAGGAAGGCCGCGAACCGCGCCAAGTCAGCTGTAGTCGACCAGAGTTGACCAGCCGGTGCCATACGACCTAGGTCCTCGACCGGTTCGGGAAGCATCACATCGGCCCAGGGATGCACCGCCCACCCTCCAGCGTGCGGGGCCTCCGGTCGCGTACTCGTGCGGTTCAGCCCCAGGGGTTCGAGCACTTCACGCCGGAGTACGTCCTCCCATGGAGCCCCCCGCAGCCTCTCGACCAGCGCGCCCAGCAACGTGTAGCCCGGATTGGAGTAGTGGAACCGGCGGCCGGACGGATGCAGGAAGGGCTGTTCGCCCAGGACGTCGGACAGCTCGGGCCGCAGGGCTCCGGAGGTCCGCTCCCACCACGGCCCGGGTGACTCGGCCGCCAGCCCACTGGTATGCGCGAGCAGTTCGGCGATGGTGGCCTCCCCCGCCCCAGTGCCCGGCAGATGCTTCTCCAGCGGATCGCCGAGAGCGAGCAAGCCCTCGTCGCGCAGTCGCAGGACGAGGACGGCGGTGAAGGTCTTGGTGATCGAGCCGATGCGGTACTGCACATTCTCGTCCGGTCCGTGCCCGTCCACCGAGGTACGCGAGCCGTGCCACACCGCCCGGCCGTCACGCACGACCGCGGCCACCAGTGAAGGCGCGCGCCCTTCGGCCTGGGCCACGGCGATGCGGTGCAGCAGCGCGCGGCGCGTGGCGGGCAGCAGCTCATCCTGAGATGTCGTCATGCCCACAGTCCATCCCGGTGACCACTCGGTAGTCGAGCGGATAGCCGCCGCCACGGCCGCCGACGCGGCTGTAGGGTCTCGCCGCTCGTGACATGTCGATCTTGCGTGACCTGGGCGTTCTTGGCTGTCTCACGGCCTTGTCACCCATGATCAGTCTCAAATCCACGGCATTTCCTCGCGAGGGCGAGGTCGAGATCAGGCGGCTTGCCCGAGTCGGCCGAGTACACCACGCTGAGCCCCGAGCACGAGGACTACCGGCGAGCCCAGATCGCGCACCGACGAGTTTCCCGCGCCGTGCTGGTCTGTACGCCGGACACCCACGGACGGAAGGCTGCGCCATGCGGAAACTGATCTACGGCATGAATCTGACCCTGGATGGCTACATCACCGCGGCCGGCGACGACATCGGCTGGAGCGGACCGCCGAGCGACGAGCTGTTCCAGTGGTGGCTCGACCACGAGCAGGCGAGTGGCCTGTCGCTGTATGGGCGCAAGCTGTGGGAGACGATGAGCTCCTACTGGCCAACCGGCGACCAGCAGCCCAACGCCACCCCGGCGGAGATCGAGTTCGCGCGGAACTGGCGGGACACGCCGAAGGTGGTGTTCTCCTCGACGATCGACAAGGTCGACTGGAACACCCGTCTGGTCACCGGCGACGCGATCGCCGAGATCACCCGGCTCAAGGCCGAGGACGGCGGCCCCATGAACATCGGCGGCGCAACGCTCGCCGGGGCGGCCATGCGCGCCGGGCTGATCGACGAGTACGCGATCGCCACCCATCCGGTCCTGGTGGGCAGCGGCACGCCGTTCTTCACCGCGCTGGACAGCTGGGTGAACCTGAACCTGGTGGAGAGGCGGACGTTTCCCGGCGGCGTGGTCCTGACCAGGTACGAGACGAGGCGCTGAGCAGCAGCACCCACGCGCTAGCCTCACGGTGATGTCGTATACGACGTCGGTACGACACGGCCCGTGAGATTACGACATCAGCCGCGAGACCCCACAGGGCGGCTGATCAGGTCTGCGCCATGTCCACGAACCGCGAGTAGTGGCCCTGGAAGGCGACCGTGATCGTCGCCGTCGGACCGTTACGGTGCTTGGCCACGATCAGGTCCGCCTCACCGGCGCGGGGCGACTCCTTCTCGTAGGCGTCCTCGCGGTGCAACAGGATGACCATGTCGGCATCCTGCTCGATGGAGCCCGATTCACGCAGGTCGGAGACCATCGGTTTCTTGTCCGTACGCTGCTCGGGGCCACGGTTCAGCTGGGAGAGCGCGATGACCGGGAGCTCCAGCTCCTTGGCGAGCAGCTTGAGATTACGGGACATGTCCGAGACCTCCTGCTGACGGCTCTCGGCGCGCTTGGACCCGCCGGACTGCATCAGCTGGAGGTAGTCGATGACGACGAGCTTGAGGTCGTTGCGCTGCTTCAGGCGGCGGCACTTGGCGCGGATCTCCATCATCGACAGGTTCGGGGAGTCGTCGATGTAGAGCGGGGCAGCCGAGACGTCCGGCATCCGGCGGGCCAGTCGCGTCCAGTCCTCGTCGGTCATCGTGCCCGAGCGCATGTGGTGCAGGGCGACGCGGGCCTCGGCGGACAGCAGACGCATCGCGATCTCGTTGCGGCCCATTTCCAGGGAGAAGATGACGCTCGGCAGATTGTTCTTGATCGACGCGGCTCTGGCGAAGTCCAGCGCGAGGGTCGACTTACCCATGGCGGGTCGCGCGGCGATGACGATCATCTGGCCCGGGTGCAGACCGTTGGTGAGCGAGTCGAAGTCTGTGAATCCTGTGGGTACGCCGGTCATCTCCCCACTACGGGAGCCGATCGCCTCGATCTCGTCGAGCGCGCCCTCCATGATGTCGCCGAGCGGCAGATAGTCCTCGCTGGTGCGCTGCTCGGTGACCGCGTAGATCTCGGCCTGCGCGCGGTTGACGATCTCGTCGACGTCGTCGTCGGCCGCGTATCCCATCTGTGTGATGCGGGTACCGGCCTCGACCAGGCGGCGCAGCACGGCCCGCTCGTGCACGATCTCCGCGTAGTACTCGGCGTTCGCCGCCGTCGGCACCGTCTGGACCAGGGTGTGCAGATAGGAGGCGCCGCCGACCTTGTTGATCTCGCCGCGCTTGGTGAGCTCGGCGGCGATGGTGATCGGGTCGGCCGGCTCACCCTTGGCATAGACGTCGAGGATCGCCTGGAAGATCGTCTCGTGCGCGGGTTTGTAGAAGTCGTGGCCCTTGAGGACCTCGACCACGTCGGCGATGGCGTCCTTGGACAGAAGCATGCCGCCGAGGACGGACTGCTCGGCGTCGAGGTCCTGCGGCGGGACCCGCTCGAAGGCCGAGCCACTGCCCTCCCACTCGCCGCTGTCCCGGCCGCGATCATGCTGCTCGTCCCGCCCTCGGCCACCATCACCACGGCGGCGGGAGGCGGGCAGACGATCGCTGGGGCCGCTGTCGGCCCACGGGTCGTCCAAGGGCTCGGAAATACTCACCGAGCCACCTCCTCACGTCCGCCGAGCGGACCTCGCCGTGCCCCTCAGTTCTACGGCACGCCACTGACAAATAAGAGGCCCAACTCCGGTTCTGCCACGTCGGTTTTGTGACGCTTTCACGGCCGACGAACGGAGCGGGCGCCGGACCACGGTAGGCCCGCGGGCACCGTCAGCCAATCTGGTTATCCACAGGCCATGTGGACGACGGCCCGGATGCTGTGGAGAACTCAGCAAAACCTGTGCACGACCCGGTGGACAGCCCTGTGAACAAGCTCCTAAGGATTCCCTGAAAGCCTCTCTGACCAGCCTCTTTGCCATCCACCGGCTGTGCAGAAGAAAAACTTCCCCAGTCGGACCAAGATCGCTTCGAACGGTGCGCGAAAGCACACAGCACGAGACCACGAGTAAGGGTCAGTATGCAATTGCATCTCTTACCTGTGGACGATTAGATTGGTGGCCATGACCCAGGCCCCCGAGACACCCAAGGCCGCCAGGCGACAGCACGATCGAGAGATCGTCGCACTGGCCCTGCCCGCCTTCGGCGCGCTCGTCGCCGAGCCCCTCTTCGTCTTGGCCGACAGTGCGATCGTCGGCCATCTCGGCACCTCTCAGCTCGCCGGGCTCGGGGTCGCTTCGGCCCTCCTCATGACAGCGGTCAGCGTCTTCGTCTTCCTCGCCTACGCCACCACGGCAGCGGTTGCACGACGCGTCGGCGCCGACGACCTCCCAGCGGCGATACGCCAGGGCATGGACGGCATCTGGCTGGCCATCCTCCTGGGTGTCACCGTCGCCGCGCTCGTCCTGCCCACAGCACCGTTTCTCGTGGAACTCTTCGGCGCCTCCGACACCGCCGCCCCGTATGCGACCACCTATCTACGGATCTCGGCACTCGGCATACCGGCCATGCTCGTTGTGCTCGCCTCCACCGGCGTCCTGCGTGGCCTCCAGGACACCAGAACCCCGCTCTATGTCGCCGTCGCGGGCTTCATCGCCAACGCCGCCCTCAACGTAGGTCTCGTCTACGGCGCCGGTCTCGGCATCGCAGGCTCCGCCTGGGGAACCGTCATCGCCCAGTGCGGCATGGCCGTGATCTATCTCGTGGTGGTCGTCCGCGGCGCGCGCGAGCACGGTGCCTCCCTGCGCCCCGACGCGGCCGGGATAAGGGCCTCCGCTCAGGCCGGCGTGCCCCTGCTGGCCCGCACCCTCTCGCTGCGGGCGATCCTGATGATCGCGACGGCTGTGGCAGCCCGTCTCGGAGATGCCGACATCGCGGCACACCAGATCATCCTGTCGCTGTGGAGCCTGCTCGCCTTTGCGCTGGACGCCATTGCCATCGCCGGGCAGGCCATCATCGGGCGATATCTCGGTGCCGGCGATGCCGAGGGCGCTCGCGCCGCCTGCCGCCGCATGGTGGAGTGGGGCATCGCAGCCGGCGTCGTCCTCGGACTGCTCGTAGTGATTGCCCGGCCGCTCTTCCTGCCGCTGTTCACCGGCGATCCGGTCGTCAAGGACGCTGCGTTGCCCGCCCTTCTCGTGGTCGCGCTCTCCCAGCCGATCTGCGGCGTCGTCTTCGTCCTGGACGGCGTCCTGATGGGAGCGGGCGACGGCCCCTACCTCGCCTGGGCCATGGTGCTCACCCTGGCAGTATTCACCCCGGTCGCGTTGCTCGTCCCCGTGATCGGCGGCGGCCTGACGGCAGTGTGGGCGGCCATGACGCTGATGATGGCCGTGCGCATGCTGACCCTCTGGGGGCGTACACACTCGGGCCGCTGGATCGTCACGGGCGCGACGCGCTGACTGTTTCACGTGAAACACGCTGTTTCACGTGAAACGGCTGCGCCCCCGTCCTCAAGGACACGCCTCATCTCTGGGGCCCGCTCGCTGCGAAGCGAAGGGGCCGTACCCCAGCGGGTACGGCCCCTTCATTCAGCTGTGCAAGCCGAACTCAGCGATGCAGCGATCAGGCCGCAACGACCTCGATGTTGACCTTGGCGGCAACCTCGGGGTGCAGACGCACGGACGTCTCGTGGGCGCCCAGGGTCTTGATCGGCGAACCGAGCTCGATGCGGCGCTTGTCGACCTCGGGGCCACCGGAAGCCTTGATCGCCGAGGCGATGTCAGCCGGAGTGACGGAACCGAAGAGACGACCGGCGTCGCCGGAGCGAACGGCCAGACGAACCTTGACGGCCTCGAGTTGGCCCTTGATCTGGTTGGCCTGCTCGATGGTCTGGATCTCGTGGATCTTGCGAGCACGACGGATCTGCTCGACGTCCTTCTCGCCACCCTTGGTCCAGCGGATAGCGAACTTCCGCGGGATCAGGTAGTTGCGAGCGTAACCGTCCTTGACGTCGACGACGTCGCCCGCGGCACCGAGGCCGGAGACCTCGTGGGTGAGGATGATCTTCATGTGTCGGTCACCCTTCCCTTATCGCGCGGTGGAGGTGTAGGGCAGCAGCGCCATCTCACGGCTGTTCTTCACGGCCGTGGCGACGTCACGCTGGTGCTGCGTGCAGTTGCCGGTCACGCGGCGGGCACGGATCTTGCCGCGGTCGGAAATGAACTTCCGCAGCATGTTCGTGTCCTTGTAGTCCACGTACGTGACCTTGTCCTTGCAGAAAGCGCAGACCTTCTTCTTCGGCTTGCGCACAGGCGGCTTCGCCATGGTGATTCTCCTGTGTGATCAAGAAGTTTGGGTACGACCCGCCCTCGACCCGAAGGTCTAGAAGGGGGGCTCGTCCGAGTAGCCGCCGCCACCGCCGGCACCGCCGCCGGAGTTTCCACCCCAGCCTCCGCCGCCGCCCTGCTGGCCACCGGCGGGAGCGCCGGTCGCCCACGGGTCGTCGGCGGGAGCGCCGCCGCCCTGCTGGCCGCCGCCGGAGTTTCCACCCCAGCTGCCGCCACCCTGGCCGCCACCGCCGCCGTAACCACCCTGGCCACCACGGGCGCCACCGGAGGTCTTGGTGACCTTCGCCGTGGCGTTCCGCAGGCTGGCGCCGACTTCCTCGACGTCCAGCTCGTAGACCGTGCGCTTGACGCCCTCACGGTCCTCGTAGGACCGCTGCTTCAGCCGGCCCTGCACGATGACGCGCATGCCTCGCTGCAGCGACTCGGCGACGTTCTCCGCCGCCTGACGCCAGACCGAGCAGGTCAGGAACAGGCTCTCGCCGTCCTTCCACTCGTTCGTCTGACGGTCGAAGGTGCGGGGGGTGGACGCGACACGGAACTTCGCGACCGCCGCACCGGAAGGGGTGAAGCGCAGCTCGGGGTCGTCGACAAGATTGCCGACGACCGTGATGACGGTCTCGCCTGCCATGGGGGAACCTCTCGGCGGGTTTGCTGCTGGCTGCTTGGTGCTGCTACTCGAATCCCGAGATCAGCTGAGCGGGGAGCTCAGTGGGTCTCGGGGCGGAGGACCTTGGTCCGGAGGACCGACTCGTTCAGGTTCATCTGGCGGTCGAGCTCCTTGACGACCGCAGGCTCGGCCTGCAGGTCGATGACCGAGTAGATGCCCTCGGGCTTCTTCTTGATCTCGTACGAGAGACGACGACGGCCCCAGGTGTCGACCTTCTCGACCTTGCCGTTGCCCTCACGGACGACGGAGAGGAAGTTCTCGATCAGGGGGGCGACAGCGCGCTCCTCCAGATCGGGGTCGAGGATGACCATCACCTCGTAGTGACGCATGTGGAACCCACCTCCTTTGGACTCAGCGGCCACGGTCGTTCCGTGGCAGGAGGGTTGTGATGCGTACGCAACGGTATCGGCCGCCACTGACAATCGGGGTTACCTCGCGGTTCCCGAGCTGGCCCGGGCAGACACCGGTGCAGACGGTACACACTACCCGCACACCGGCGTCCGGTTGAAATCCGGCCGCCGTCGCCCACAATCTGTACACATCGGGTGTGTATGGCGCTACGATGCGCCGCTTTCCGCAGGAGGTGCCCTATGGCACAGGTATTGCGACCCAACACCGTCGGAGGCCTCTTCGCCACGGACGGAAAGCCCCATCCCCTCCAGGACACCCTGCTTGCGGTGACCCTGGTGTTGGGCATCACGTCCTTCGTCACGGCCCAGTTCCACGACCTGCACCTGCTCAGCTCCTGGACCGGTCTGGTGGGCATCCTCACCGGTGCCTACGGCCAGTGGATCTCGGTGACGACCCGTGAGCGGTTCGGTCTGATCCTGGGCCTCGGTGCCTCCGGAGTCGGCTTCTTCCTCGGCATGGCGCACGGCGGGCTCTTCGGCGGCTTCTGACGCCGGGGACAGCGCCCTCCTCGCACCGGCCGCGGAGATCGTCCTCCGAACACCGGTAGAACACT
This sequence comes from Streptomyces sp. NPDC111802, assembly GCF_055634335.1. Lineage (NCBI taxonomy): Bacteria > Bacillati > Actinomycetota > Actinomycetes > Kitasatosporales > Streptomycetaceae > Streptomyces > Streptomyces sp. NPDC111802. Next base: position 26,972 of record NZ_JBVKCZ010000032.1, read on the forward strand.
GCATAGAACACCCTCGCACGCCCCGGCGGCCCTCCAGGCCAGGGTGAAGCTGCCGTACGCCCATTCGGGGCGCTCCCGAGGCGCAGTAGGCTTCCGCGAGAGCCGGAGCCCCTGTACCCATGGGGACACACCAGCCCGAGGAGCGCCCCGAATGAGCCTGACCCTGAGGACGATCAGTCGCGAGCAGCATCTGGCATACATCCAGAGCCTGCCGGCGGCGAGCCACATGCAGGTCCCGGCCTGGGCAGACGTCAAGGCGGAGTGGCGCTCGGAGAGCCTCGGGTGGTTCGACAAGAGCGGTGAGCTGGTCGGCGCGGGCCTCGTCCTCTACCGGCAGCTGCCCAAGATCAAGCGCTATCTCGCCTATCTTCCCGAGGGTCCGGTCATCAACTGGTTCGCGCCGAATCTGACCGACTGGCTGGAACCGATGCTCGCGCACCTGAAGAACCAGGGTGCCTTCTCCGTGAAGATGGGCCCGCCGGTGATCATCCGGCGCTGGGAGGCGGGCTCCATCAAGCAGGGCATCCAGAACCCGGACGTGAAGCGGCTGCGCGACATCGAGGCGGACTTCATCGAGCCGCGCGCCTTCGAGGTGGCCGACAAGCTGCGTCGTATGGGCTGGCAGCAGGGCGAGGACGGCGGGGCCGGCTTCGGCGACGTACAGCCGCGCTATGTCTACCAGGTGCCGCTGGCCAACCGGTCCCTGGAAGAGGTCCACAAGAACTTCAACCAGCTGTGGCGACGCAACATCAAGAAGGCCGAGAAGGCCGGCGTCGAGGTCGTCCAGGGCGGCTACCAGGACCTCGAGGAGTGGCAGCGGCTGTACGAGATCACTGCCGTGCGTGACCACTTCCGGCCACGCCCGCTGTCGTACTTCCAGCGCATGTGGACGGCCCTCAACACCGAGGACCCCAACCGCATGCGGCTGTACTTCGCCCGCCACAACGGTGTGAACCTCTCGGCGGCGACGATGCTGATCGTGGGCGGCCACGTCTGGTATTCCTACGGCGCCTCCGACAACATCGGCCGTGAGGTCCGGCCCTCGAACGCGATGCAGTGGCGCATGCTGCGCGACGCCTACGCCCTCGGCGCCACCGTCTACGACCTGCGCGGCATCTCTGACTCGCTGGACGAAACCGACCACCTCTTCGGCCTGATCCAGTTCAAGGTGGGCACGGGCGGGCAGGCCGCCGAGTACCTCGGGGAATGGGACTTCCCGCTCAACAAGCTGCTCCACAAGGCGCTCGACATCTACATGTCGCGTCGCTGACCTCGCGTTCTCTGCTTCGATACCGTCAACAGCTGCACCGTCGATAGCTTCCATATCTCTGATACACCGCAGCCACGAGAAAGGTTCCAGGTCCGGCCATGGCGCTCACGCTCTACGTCGACACCGCGCGCTGGCGGGCGCACCACAAGCACGTGCAGGAGCAGTTCCCGGGCCTCGTACCGGTCTGCAAGGGCAACGGCTACGGGTTCGGGCACGAGCGGCTCGCGGAGGAGGCCACGCGGCTGGGCTCGGACATACTCGCCGTCGGCACGACGTACGAGGCCGCACGCATCAAGGACTACTTCGGCGGCGACCTGCTGGTGCTGACGCCGTACCGGCGCGGTGAGGAGCCGGTGCCGCTGCCCGACCGGGTCATCCGCTCCGTCTCGTCGGTGGACGGCGTGTACGGCCTCGTGGGCGCCCGTGTGGTCATCGAGGTGATGTCCTCGATGAAGCGACACGGCATCAGCGAACAGGACCTGCCGCAGCTGCACTCCGCCATCGAGAACGTCCGGCTGGAGGGCTTCGCCATCCACCTGCCGCTGGACCGCACCGACGGCTCCGACGCCGTCGAGGAGGTCATCGGCTGGATGGACCGGCTGCGCGCGGCCCGGCTGCCGCTGCACACGATGTTCGTCAGTCACCTCAAGGCCGAGGAACTCGCCCGTCTGCAGCAGCAGTTCCCGCAGACTCGCTTCCGCGCGCGCATCGGCACCCGGCTGTGGCTGGGGGACCACGATGCCACCGAGTACCGCGGCGCGGTCCTGGACGTCACTCGGGTCTCCAAGGGGGACCGCTTCGGCTACCGGCAGCAGAAGGCGGCTTCTGACGGCTTCCTGGTGGTCGTGGCGGGCGGTACGTCGCACGGGGTGGGCCTGGAGGCCCCGAAGGCCCTGCACGGCGTCATGCCGCGCGCCAAGGGCGTCGCCCGTGCGGGCCTCGCCACGGTCAACCGGAACCTTTCTCCCTTCGTGTGGGGCGGCAAGCAGCGCTGGTTCGCGGAGCCGCCGCACATGCAGGTCTCGATCCTGTTCGTCCCCTCGGACGCCCCCGAGCCGAAGGTCGGCGACGAGCTGGTCGCCCATCTGCGGCACACCACCACGCAGTTCGACCGCATCGTCGACCGCTGAGCGACAGCCGCTCGGCAACACGGCACCAACGAAAAGGCCGTACACGGAACTCTCCGTGTACGGCCTTCTGCGTGCCCTTGCCACACCCGTTCGCTCAGAGCGAACTGTTGGCCGATCCCTGGCTGCCCCACTCGACCTGAGGCCCCTCGAAGTGGGCCGCGTGCCGCGGTGGATGCGTGGCGGCGCCGAGCACGAACGCGTCCTCCGCCCTGTCGAGGACACCGCCCGAGGGGTCGTCCTCGCCGGCCCTGCGCACCGGATCACGGTCCGGCATGAGGATGTCCCGTACGACGACGGCGCACAGGTACAGCGTCCCCAGCAGGTGCACACCGATGGCCCAGTGGTAGCCGTCGGGCGGCAGTCCCTTGTGGGCGTCCCCGCTGGTCGTGTACGCGAGGTACATCCAGATGCCCAGGAAGTACGCCACCTCGCACGCCTGCCAGATGAGGAAGTCCCGCCACCGCGGCCGGGCCAGCACGGCCAGCGGCACCAGCCACAGGACGTACTGCGGCGAGTAGACCTTGTTGGTGAGGATGAACGCCGCAACGATCAGGAAGGCCAGCTGGGCGAAGCGCGGGCGCCGGGGCGCGGTGAGTGTGAGCGCGGCGATGCCGGCACAGCACAGCAGCATCAGCAGCGTGGCGAGCGTGTTGACGGTCTCGGTGCTCAGCGGGTCGGTGGAGTTCTGGGCCAGGATCAGCCAGAACGAGCCGAAGTCGACGCCTCGCTCCTGACTGAACCGGTAGAACTGCGACCACCCGTCCCAGGCGAGGAGCATCACCGGAAGGTTCACGACCAGCCAGGCGAGGACGGTGCCGCCCAGCGCCTTGCCGAAGTCCCGCCACTTGCCGGCACGCCAGCACAGGACGAACAACGGGCCCAGCAGGAAGACGGGATACAGCTTCGCGGCCGTGGCGAGCCCCAACAGGATGCCGAAGGCGACAGAGCGGCCACGGGACCACATCAGCATCGCCGCGGCCGTCAGGGCGACGGCCAGCAGGTCCCAGTTGATGGTGGCCGTCAGCGCGAAGGCGGGCGCCAGAGCGACCAGCAGACCGTCCCAGGGCCGCCGGGCGTGTGTACGGGTCACACAGACGGCGATGACGGCCGCACAGGCCATCAGCATCCCGGCGTTGACCATCCAGTACCACTGCTCCTGGTCCTGGATGGTGCCGCTGCCCGGCGTGAGCCAGGAGGCGACCTCCATGAACACACCAGTGAGCACCGGGTACTCGAGGTACTCCATGTCACCGGAGAGCTTGTCGAAGTACGGCACCAGACCGTCGGCGAAGCCTCGGCCCTGGTAGAGATGCGGAATGTCCGAGTAGCAGGCATGTGTGTACTGCGAGCTGGCACCGAAGAACCAGGCGCCGTCATAGCAGGGCGCCTTCTGGACCAGACCGAGCGCGAACATGCCGATCGCGACGAGCGCGACGATCCGCACGGGAGTCCACCAGGACGTCCCGAGCAGGGCACGCCGTCCGATGGGGCCACCGATCAGCTCGCTCCCGCGCGCGGCGACCTCGTCCTCCTCGGTCGGCCGCACCGGATCCGGCTCGTGCACGCTCGTGGGCGTCGTCTCTGCACTGGGCATGGGGCACATCCTGCCGTACGTGTCTGAGAACGGTGCGAGGACGACTGGGGTGTGCCGGTCGAGTGTTTCACGTGAAACCGACGTTTCACGTGAAACAGCGGCAAAGGCCGGTGGCCGGCACCCATCGTGGGTACCGGCCACCGGCCTTCTCGCGTCACATCAGCCCGCCGGTCAGCCGGACGGTCCACCGAAGATGCCTCCGTTGCCGTTGGCATTGCCTCCGGAGTTATCCGTCTCCGTTACGGTCGGCGTCGGCGACGAGGTCGCGCCCCCGTCCGAGCCACCGTTCTGCCCACCGTTGCTGGTGTTGCATTGCCAGTCGAACTCACTGCATGTCTCGGTCGCTGTCGGCGACGGCGACGTCTGCGACTCAGAGGGCGACGGCGTCGGCGACGGGCTTTCCTCCTCGGTCTCCGTCGGCGAAGGCGCCACGGTCGGAGTCGGTGTCTCCTCGATGATCTCGCCGATGGGCTCCGCCTCAGGGAAAGCCTCGTAGTCGATGCCCTTCATGGCCTCGGCCATGTAGTCCTTCCAGACCTGCGCCGGAATGTCACCACCGTGGATGGAGGGCACGCCGCCGGTGCCGTTCATGGAGAGCAGCTTGCCCTTGCTCGGGTCCGTCCGGAACAGCGTGACGGCCGTGGACAGCTCCCGGGTGTAGCCGACGAACCACGCCGACTTGTTCTCGTCGGTCGTACCGGTCTTGCCGGCCACCGGGAACCCGATGTCCGCGACCTTCTTACCGGTGCCGTTCTTGACCACGTTCTCCAGGACGTCCGTCACATTGTTTGCGACGTTCTCGTCCATGGCGATCTGCTTCTTCGGGGCTTCGAACCCGTCGAGCTCCTCGCCGTCCTTGAGCACCTTGGTGACCGAGTACGGCTCGAAGTGCTCGCCCGAGGCGGCGAAGGTGCCGTACGCGTCAGCCATGCGGATGGCGCTGGGCGTCGACGTACCGAGCGAGAAGGAGACGTTCCTGATGTTGGCCTTGTCGAAGAAGCTGGACGAGATGCCCATCTTCTCCGCCATCTCCTGGGTCTTGGACAGACCGACGTCGATACCCAGCTGTGCGAACGGACTGTTGATCGACTGCTCCATGGCCTTTCTGAGCGTCACCTCGCCCCAGGCCGTGGTGCCCTCGTTCTTCTGCCGGAAGGGCCTTCCTTTATCCATGATCGGGTCGCCGTTCTGGTCCTTGATCTCCAGAAGGTCGTTGCCGTTGTACTTGGTCAGCGGCGAGAGCGGTTCTCCATCGGTCTTGTAGGTCCCGTACTCCATCGCGGAGGCCAGCACGATGGGCTTCCAGGTCGATCCGACCGGCACACCTAGCGTGTTGGCGTTGTTGGAGTAGTGCCCCTTGTCGTAGCCCTCGCCGCCGTACAGCGCGACGATCGCTCCGGACTTGGGGTCGACCGACGCGCCACCGAACTGGACGTACTTGTCCTTCTCTCGCTTCTTGGGCTCTAGGAAGCTCTTCCGCGTCTTCTCAACGGCCGCCGCCAGCTGGTTGACCTTGTCCTTGTCGAAGGTCGTGTAGATCCGGTAGCCGCCCTTCTCCAGGTCCTCGGGCGACAGGCCCGCCTTCTTGGCGACGTACTCCTTGGCGATGTCGATGAGGTAGCCGGACTGACCGGACAGGTTCGAGTTCTGCTTCTTGAACTTGGGGAAGTCAACGACCTTGGCACGCTCCGCCGGCGAGAGACGCCCCACCTCGACCATGCGGCCCAGGATCCACGACCAGCGTTCCTTGGCACGCTTGGTGTTCTGCTCGGCCGAGGCGCCCGCTCCCACGCCCCCGTCGGGGTTGTAGAAGTTCGGGCCCTTCAGCACGGACGCGAGGAAGGCACACTGCGAGGTGGTGAGGTTCTTGGCGTCCACACCGAAGTACGCCTGAGCCGCCGCCTGGATGCCGTAGGAGTTACGGCCGTAGTAGGCGGTGTTGAGGTAGCCCGCGAGGATGTCGTCCTTGGACATCTTCTGGCCCACCTTGATGGAGATGAACAGCTCCTTGAACTTACGGGAGATCGTCTGGTCCTGGCTCAGATAGGTGTTTTTGACGAACTGCTGGGTGATGGTCGAACCACCCTGCGTCTCGCCGCCCTTCGCCATGTTGAGGACAGCCCGGGCGATACCGGCGGGGTCGATGCCCTTGTCCTTGTAGAAGGACGCGTTCTCGGCGGCGACCACCGCGTTCTTCATGTCCTTCGGGATCTCGGCGTTGCTCACGAGCTGGCGGTTCGTCTGACCGCCGGTCGACGCCATCTGCTTGTTGTTGGACCAGTAGAAGACGTTGTTCTGCGCCATGGCCGTGTCCTGGGCCTTGGGGATGCCCACCATGGCGTACCCGATACCGGCCGCGGCGACCAGGCCACCCATGAAGGCGAGAAAGGCCCCGGTGACGAGCCTCCACGACGGCACCCAGCGCGCCATGCCGTACTTGCCCGCGCGCGGATAGTCGATGAACCGCTTCTCGGCCGGCGGGACCGGACGTCCTCTGCCTCGCCCCGGACCGTTCGGTCCGCCGGGAGCCGCGCGGCGGCCACCTCTGCCCGGTTCGGCCGCTCTGCGGCGGCCACCGCCGTTCCTCTGGGCCGCGCGGCGTGCTTCCGCGCGGCCGCTGTACGGACGTTCCTCGCTTCCCGAACCGGTGGAACCCGACCCGTAAGAGTCGGAGGGAGATCCGGTGGCGCCTCGCGGTGCCGCTCGTCGGCCTGAGGACGAGGCGGCCTGACCGCGTCGGGCCGCGGCACGTCCGCCTCCCTGCGGCTGCGGCGGTTTGCGACGGTGCTCGCTCATCGAACGACTACTCCTCGGACAGGCGCACCCCTGCGCGCCTGGCAACGACGGCGGTTTTCCGGTCCCCCCGGAGTACGGATGTGGTCGGTTCCTCATTCACCCGTACTGCACCAAGGATGACGACGCCCTCAGGTGTCACTCGGTTCCCGGTGCTGTGCATGGCGCACAGACTACGCACCGCCAAAGCCCCCCTAGCCCCGAACTTCACCCCAAATCAGGCAACTCGCTCCACATGAATCGTTGATGTGATCCCGTTCACCGTTCCCCCACTTGTCGCATCCGGAAGGTCGTTCTATCGTCGTGATGTATCGAGTCGATACATCAGCGCGACATACGACGAGGAGGCGAGGGGATGAGCCGACGTTCCGGGATCCTTGAGTTCGCCGTACTCGGACTGCTGCGCGAGTCCCCGATGCACGGCTACGAGCTGCGCAAACGACTCAATACGTCACTGGGCGTGTTCCGTGCGTTCAGCTACGGCACGCTTTACCCCTGCCTCAAGACGCTGGTCGCCAACGGCTGGTTGATCGAGGAACCGGGGAGCACCGCCGAGGACGCGCTCGCCGCACCGCTCGCGGGCCGTCGCGCCAAGATCGTCTACCGCTTGACGGCGGAAGGTAAGGAGCACTTCGAGGAGCTGCTCTCCCAGACCGGGCCCGACGCGTACGAGGACGAGCACTTCGCTGCCCGATTTGCTTTCTTCGGACGCACACCACAGGACGTGCGCATGCGCGTGCTGGAGGGCCGGCGCAGTCGTCTGGAGGAGCGCCTGGAGAAGATGCGTGCCTCCTTGGCACGCACCCGGGAGCGCCTCGACGACTACACACTTGAGCTCCAGCGCCACGGGATGGAGTCCGTGGAGCGCGAAGTGCGCTGGCTGAACGAGCTCATCGAGAGCGAGCGGGCCGGACGGGATCTCAAGGGTCCCGCCTCCGGGGGGCCCGACTCGCGGGACACCACATCTGGAGCGCCGGGCGTCCTGCCCCGGCCGGGGGAAGACCCTCGGCCGGATACGCCCGGCGAGACCGCCACGTGAGGTCCACTCAGGACCTCACTCGTACACACAGGGAGCAACCGGAATGGGTTCGGTTCGCGTAGCCGTCGTCGGCGTGGGCAACTGCGCTGCGTCGCTGGTTCAGGGAGTCGAGTACTACAAGGACGCCGATCCGGCGTCGAGGGTCCCCGGCCTGATGCATGTGCAGTTCGGCGAGTACCACGTCCGTGACGTCGAGTTCGTCGCGGCCTTCGATGTCGACGCGAAGAAGGTCGGCCTCGACCTGGCGGACGCCATCGGTGCCAGCGAGAACAACACCATCAAGATCTGCGACGTGCCGCGCACCGGCGTGACCGTCCAGCGCGGCCACACCCTCGACGGCCTCGGTAAGTACTACCGCGAGACCATCGAGGAGTCCGCCGAGGCCCCGGTCGACATCGTCCAGGTCCTCAAGGACAAGCAGGTCGACGTCCTCGTCTGCTACCTGCCGGTGGGCTCCGAGGACGCCGCGAAGTTCTACGCCCAGTGCGCCATCGACGCCAAGGTCGCCTTCGTCAACGCGCTGCCGGTCTTCATCGCCGGAACGAAGGAATGGGCGGACAAGTTCACCGAGGCGGGCGTCCCGATCGTCGGTGACGACATCAAGTCCCAGGTCGGCGCCACCATCACGCACCGCGTCATGGCGAAGCTGTTCGAAGACCGCGGCGTCATCCTGGACCGCACGATGCAGCTGAACGTCGGCGGCAACATGGACTTCAAGAACATGCTCGAGCGTGACCGCCTCGAGTCCAAGAAGATCTCCAAGACGCAGGCCGTCACCTCGCAGATCCCCGACCGGGAGCTCGGCGAGAAGAACGTCCACATCGGCCCCTCCGACTACGTGGCCTGGCTCGACGACCGCAAGTGGGCGTACGTCCGCCTCGAGGGCCGCGCCTTCGGTGACGTCCCACTAAACCTGGAGTACAAGCTCGAGGTCTGGGACTCCCCGAACTCCGCCGGCGTCATCATCGATGCCCTGCGCGCCGCGAAGATCGCCAAGGACCGCGGCATCGGCGGCCCGATCCTGTCGGCCTCCAGCTACTTCATGAAGTCCCCGCCGGTCCAGTACTTCGACGACCAGGCCCGCGAGAACGTCGAGAAGTTCATCAAGGGTGAGGTCGAGCGCTGAGCACCACAGCGCCGCACTAGAACGCTCCTGCCAGAGCTACCGAAGGTCCCCGGGTTGTACCGCCCGGGGACCTTCCCGTATGTGAGGCTGTGCCCCATGTCCGTCGTACGCGACCTGCGGGTCCTGCTGCGCCTGCGGAACTTCCGGCGCCTGCTCGTCGTACGTCTGCTCTCGCAGGGCGCCGACGGCGTCTACCAGACCGCGCTCGCCACGTACGTCGTCTTCTCCCCGGAGAAACAGACCTCGGCCGCCGCCATCGCCTCCGCAATGGCGGTGCTGCTCCTGCCGTACTCCCTCGTGGGCCCCTTCTCCGGCGTCCTGCTGGACCGCTGGCGCCGCCGCCAGGTCCTTCTCTACGGCAGCCTGCTGCGCACCGTGTTGGCCTCCGCCACCGCCGCCCTGATCGTCACCCAGGTCCCGGACTGGCTCTTCTACGTCTCCGCCCTGTGCGTCACCGCCGTCAACCGCTTCGTCCTGTCCGGCCTGTCCGCCGCGCTGCCGCGCGTGGTCGACGAGGAACGGCTCGTGATCGCCAACTCCCTTTCCCCGACCGCGGGAACGCTCGCCGCGACCGCCGGTGCCGGACTGGCCTTCGTCGTACGGCTGGTCGTCTGGGACTCCGACGCCGCCGTGGTGCTCCTGGGAGCCGCCCTGTACCTGTGCGCGGGGCTGGCGTCGCTGCGCATGGCACCGGAACTGCTGGGCCCCGATCGCGAGTTGGTGCAGCCACGCCTCGCGGCGGCACTCTCCGGCACCGCCCGCGACCTGACGGCAGGGGTGCGCCATCTCTCCACTCCGCCACGCCGCGAGGCGGCCTGGGCGCTGTTCTCGATGACCCTGATGCGCTTCTGCTACGGCGCCCTGCTGGTCATGGTGCTGATGCTGTGCCGGTACGCCTTCTCCTCCGACCCCGATGACGGACTCGCCCTGCTGGGGCTGGCGTTGGGCATCTCCGGCGCCGGCTTCTTCGCTGCGGCCGTGGTGACCCCGTGGGCCGCGGCGCGGCTCGGGCCCGGCCGCTGGATCGCCGTGTGCGCGGGGGTCGCCGCCGTCCTGGTGTTCGCCCTCGGTCTCCCCTTCGCCACAACTCCCATGCTGGTAGCGGCATTCGTCCTGGGCCTGACGACGCAGGGCGCGAAGATCGCGACGGACACGATCGTGCAGTCCTCGGTCGACGACGGCTTCCGCGGCCGGACCTTCTCCGTCTACGACGTGCTGTTCAACGTCGCCTTCGTCGGAGCCGCCGGAGTGGCCGCCCTGATACTGCCGCCGGACGGCCGTTCGGCGCCTCTTGTGGTCACAGTCGCCGTTATCTACGCGGCAGTTGCTGTGGCTATGGCCCGCTTTGAGGCTCGGTCTGTGTCACATCCCTGACACAGGGGCACTCCCGGCTACAGAGTTGTCAGTGGGGGCCGGTAGCTTACGTCCGTCTTACATCGCGCATTGTTCGCGATCAGCACCCATGTTCTAGGGGGACCATCCAGTGACGACTCCGCCGTCCCAGGGCAATCCATTCGCCCAAGGCCAGAACCCGTACACCCAGGGGCAGCCCCAGGGGCCGGCTCCGTACCCGCAGCAGCCGGGCCAGCCGGGCTTTCCCCCGCAGGGCGGGGCGCCCTACGCGCCGGTTCCTCCGGAGCAGCCGCGCCGCAAGGTCAGCTTCAAGACGGTCAAGAACGTCATCGTCGGCGTGGCGGTCGTGACTGCGGTCATCTTCGGCTACATAGCCAGCCTGGATGACGCGGACCAGGCGAAGGTGGGCGACTGCCTGAAGTCCGCTTCGTCGTCGGGCTCGGACGACCGCATGGAGGTCGTGGAGTGCTCCTCCTCCGAGGCCGAGGCCAAGGTGCTCAAGAAGATTGACGGCACCTACACCTCGTTCACCGCCGAGAGCGAATGCCGCAAGGTCAGCGAGGCCACCAGCTTCTACGCCCAGACCGGTGACGGCGACAACTTCCTGCTGTGCCTGTCGGAGGTCTGATCTGACCGCTCCGCGCACCGAGGAGCTGTGACGATGCTTGAGGGGCTGTGTTTCACGTGAAACACAGCCCCTCAGCACGTAACCGCGCTCTTCATGGAGAGGGCAGGCGATTCATGGAGAGGGCGGGCGATGTTTCACGTGAAACATCGCCCGCCCTCTCTGACCCTCAGCTCTGCTCGGCCCACCACTCCTTGAGCGCGGCCACCGCCTCATCGTGCTGCATCGGCCCGTTCTCCAGTCGAAGCTCCAGCATGTGCTTGTATGCGCGACCGATGACTGGGCCGGGCCCGACGCCCAGGATCTCCATGATCTGGTTTCCGTCGAGGTCGGGGCGGATGGCGTCGAGCTCCTCCTGCTCCTGGAGCTGTGCGATCCGCTCCTCCAGGCCGTCGTAGGCACGGGACAGTGCCGCCGCCTTGCGCTTGTTCCGCGTCGTGCAGTCCGAGCGGGTCAGCTTGTGGAGTCGATCGAGGAGCGGGCCGGCGTCACGGACGTAGCGGCGGACGGCCGAGTCCGTCCACTCACCCATGCCGTAGCCGTGGAAGCGCAGATGGAGCTCGACCAGACGTGAGACGTCCTTCACCAGCTCGTTGGAGTACTTCAGCGCCGTCATACGCTTCTTGGTCATCTTCGCGCCGACCACCTCGTGGTGGTGGAACGAGACCCGGCCGTCCTTCTCGAAGCGACGCGTGCGCGGCTTGCCGATGTCGTGCAGCAGCGCGGCCAGCCGGAGGGTGAGGTCGGGACCGTTCTCCTCCAGCGCCATCGCCTGCTCCAGGACGATCAGCGAGTGCTCGTAGACGTCCTTGTGCCGGTGGTGCTCGTCGCTCTCCAGCCGCAGTGCCGGCAGCTCGGGCAGCACATGGCCGGCGAGCCCGGTGTCGACCAGCAGCGTCAGGCCCGTGCGCGGGTGGGCGGACAGGATCAACTTGTTCAGCTCGTCCCGAACCCGCTCCGCCGAGACGATCTCGATCCGCTCGGCCATCTCCTTCATGGCCGTCACCACCTCGGGCGCCACCTCGAAGTCGAGCTGTGCCGCGAAACGCGCCGCCCGCATCATCCGCAGCGGGTCGTCCGAGAAGGACGCCTCCGGCGTACCCGGAGTCCTCAGCACACGCGTCGCGAGATCCTCCAGCCCGCCATGCGGGTCGATGAACTCCTTCTCCGGCAGCGCGACGGCCATCGCGTTGACCGTGAAGTCGCGCCGGACGAGGTCTTCCTCGATCGAGTCGCCGTACGACACCTCGGGCTTGCGCGAAGTTCGGTCGTACGCCTCCGAGCGGTAAGTCGTCACCTCGATCTGGTAGCCGTCCTTCTGGACGCCGACCGTACCGAAGGCGATCCCGACCTCCCAGACCGCGTCCGCCCACGGGCGCACGATCCTCAGCACGTCCTCGGGACGGGCGTCGGTCGTGAAGTCCAGGTCATTGCCGAGCCGGCCCAGCAGCGCGTCCCGGACCGACCCGCCGACCAGGGCGAGTGAGAACCCGGCCTCCTGGAAACGGCGGGCGAGGTCGTCGGCGACAGGTGCGACCCGCAGCAGCTCGCTCACCGCGCGTTGCTGCACCTGACTCAGGACACTGGACTTGTCTTCGTTGGCGTTCGGCACAACAGAAGAGGGTACGTGGCCCTGGCCGCGCCGGGCGTCTCCATTAAACGTGCACACCGCGTGCACGGACACCGCTATCCATACGGGCACAAGGACTGCTCTTGAGGCGCAGGGAAACGCTCCGCTTTATACCTGCACATACAGGACAGGCTGACGGTGTGGACCGATCTTGTGGGGCACTCCGCGGCACTTCCCCTCAGCGCGCATCGTTACCATGCGTGGACGCACATTCCGACGACCACTGACGACGACGAGGGACGGGCGAGCGCGTGGCCGAGGCGGCAGACTTCCAGGGGATGAGTCCCTCACCTGCCCGCCGGTGGCTGCGGCGCACCGGAGCACTGATCGCCGGGGCGCCTCTGCTGGCCGGCCTGCTCCAGCTGTCCGCCGCGGCGCCCTCGCATGCCGCAGGCCAGGACTCCCTGAAGGCCGCTTCCGGCTCGGGCACGGTGGCCGTCGCTGTGGACTCGCTCACCCCCGCCGTCCCCACCGAGGGCGACACGCTGACCGTGTCCGGCACGGTGACCAACGAGGGCAAGCAGACCGTCACCGACGCGCAGGTGGACCTGCGTCTCGGCCCGGCGATGAGCACGCGCTCGGACATCGACACGGTCGCCCAGCGCACCGACCAGCAGGCGGGCCTCGACGGATCCCCGGTGGGCGGCAAGTACATCAAGGAGTTCGCCAAGCTCACGCCGGGCGTCGCCCAGCGCTTCAGCATCTCCGTGCCGGTCGACAAGCTGGACCTCGGCGGGGACGGGGTCTACCAGTTCGCCGTCTCCCTGTCCGGCGAGACGTCCGCGCAGCCCTGGGACCGGGTACTCGGTATCCAGCGGACGTTCCTGCCGTGGCAGCCGGACGAGGCCGACACGAAGACGCGGACGACGGTTCTGTGGCCGCTCATCTCCACCTCGCACATGACTGCCGAGACGGGGTCGAACGAGTCACAGACGCCGGTCTTCCATGACGACGACCTCGCCGAGGAGATCGCCCCGGGCGGCCGTCTCCAGCAGCTCGTGGCGCTGGGCAAGGATCTCGACGTCACCTGGGTGATCGACCCCGACCTGCTGGCCTCGGTCGACGCGATGACGGACAGCTACCGCGTCCAGGGCGAGGGCGACACGACCACGGCGGGCACCCACCAGGAGGTGGCCAAGCAGTGGCTGGCCGATCTCCAGGAGGCCGTGCAGGACAAGGAGATCGTCGCCCTCCCCTTCGCCGACCCCGACCTGGCCTCCCTGGCCCACAACGGCACGAACGTCACCGGCTCCCTGAACCACCTCAAGGAGGCCACCGACGTCGCCGCAGACACCGTCGACTCGATCCTCCACGTCGAGCCGACGACCGACTTCGCCTGGCCCGTGAACGGCGCCGTCGACCCCTCCATCGTCAAGGTCGCCACCTCCGCCGGCGCGGACAAGGTGATCGCCCGCAATGACAGCCTGGTGGAGACCGGCGGCCTGCCCTACACGCCCTCCGCGGCCCGCCCCATCGGGGGCGGCACCACGGCGGTGGTCGCGGACGCGCGGATGTCGACGGTGTTCCAGGGCAGCCTGACAAGGGCGTCGAGCTCGACGCTCGCCGTGCAGCGGTTCCTGGCCCAGAGCCTGGCCCTCAACCGCCAGTCGGACAAGCAGCGCAGCATCGTCGTCACCCCGCAGCGGATGCCGACGGCGAGCCAGGCCCAGGCGATGGCCGACGCGGTAGCGGCACTCGAGGGCAGCACGTGGTCCGAGTCCCAGGGACTCACGGCCGCCGCCACGGCCAAGCCCGACTCCGGCGCCATCACCAAGGTGCCGTCGTCGTCCCGGTACGCGTCCTCGCTGCGCAAGCAGGAGCTGCCGCGCGCGGCCTTCGAGCAGATCGCGACCACGCAGGACAAGCTCGACAACTTCAAGGTGATCCTCACCGACCAGTCCCGGGTGGTGACCCCCTTCGGGCGGGCCATGAACCGCGAGATGTCCACCTCGTGGCGTGGCCGCTCCGCGGAGGCGGCCGACTACCGCAACGGCGTCGAGGCGTACATCAACTCCCTGGCCGGCCAGGTCACACTGATCGACAAGTCCGAGACCAAACTCTCCGGGCGCAGCGCCACGATCCCCGTGACCGTGCAGAACAATCTGGTGCAGGGCGTCGATCACCTGGTGCTGCGGCTCACCTCGACAAGCCCGAGGCGCCTGGAGATCGGTGGCGAGAGCTATGACGAGCAGAACGTCTCGGTCTCGGGCGGACACAGCCAGACGGTGAAGTTCACCACCTCGGCTCAGGCCAACGGCCAGGCCACGGTGATCGCCCAGCTGTACACGGAGGACGGCCAGAAGTACGGTGCGCCCGTCACCTTCGATGTGAAGGTCACCGAGTTCACGGCCACCGTGATGCTGGTCATCGGCGGCGGCTTCCTGCTGCTGGTACTCGCCGGGTTCCGGATGTACACGCAGCGCAAGCGCGCGGTAGCCCGTGACGCCGGTGAGGACGGTTCCCTGGAGACGAGCGAGACCGACGGCGGCCCGGAGAACCCGGAAGGCACCGAGGACCGTCTCATTCCGGAGGAGCTTGTCGAGGAGGAGTCCCGCGCCGATACCCGGGCAGACGCCTCGGAGCAGCCGAGTGACCCGACACCGGACACCGCAGCGGAAAGCGCCGACCCGTCCGGCACGGGTGAGAGAGTGGACCGTTGAGCGATGTCGTGGCCGGTGGGCCCGGGACGATGAGGTGGGGTAACCATGAACGCGCCGTACGACGGTGACCGCGGCCAGGCCGCGGGCAGCTCGGGGCACCCCGAGGGCCCGCCGCCCGAGCCCGGCCAGGTGCCGCCGCAGCACCCCGCGGACATGTACCTCCAGGACGCCTACGCCCAGGACCCCTACCGAGGCCAGGAACTCTCCGCCCAGGACCCCGTCGCCGAGGCGCTGTACGACCGTGCCGCGCACCCGCCGCCCCCGCCGGGCACGTACGAGCCCCAGCAGCCGCTCTACGCCCAGCCGCCCCAGTCTCCGTACGCCCCCGACCCTCGCGTGTGGGCCCAGACCCCGGCGCCCGAGCCGGAGGGCCCGACCCAGTACCTGCCGTACGGCGACGACCCCCGCACGACCCAGTACGTGGGCGTCGACGACCTCGTTTCGCACTCCGCCGAGCAGCAGGAGCACGACGCCTTCGCGCACCTCTTCCGCGATCAGCAGCAGGGCGGCCATCCGCAGCACCAGCCCCCGGCAACGGTCCCGGGGCCCGCCTCGGCGCCCGCAGCGGGCCCCACACCCCCTGCGGGGCCCGAGACGGACGCGCCTGCGCCCGCCCCCGCCCCGGCGCCCGCCGCGAAGAAGGGCGGGCGGGCCGGAGGACTGCTGAAGTCGAGCGCGGTCATGGCAGCGGGCACGATGGTGTCCCGGCTCACCGGATTCGTACGGTCCATGATGATCGTCTCGGCATTGGGTCTGGGCCTACTCGGTGACTCCTTCCAGGTCGCGTACCAGCTGCCCACGATGATCTACATCCTGACCGTCGGCGGCGGTCTCAACTCCGTCTTCGTGCCGCAGCTGGTGCGCGCGATGAAGGACGACGAGGACGGCGGCGAGGCATACGCGAACCGTCTGCTGACGCTGGTGATGGTGGCGCTCGCCGCACTCACCACACTCGCGATGTTCGGCGCGCCGCTCCTGGTCCGGGCCCTGTCCACCCCGGTCGCCAACGACCCCGCCGCCAACGACGTGGCCATCACCTTCACCCGCTACTTCCTGCCCTCGATCTTCTTCATGGGCGTCCATGTGGTGATGGGACAGATCCTCAACGCCCGCGGCAAGTTCGGCGCGATGATGTGGACGCCGGTCCTGAACAACATCGTCATCATCGTGACGCTCGGGATGTTCCTCTGGGTGTACGGCACCGCGGAGCGCTCCGGCATGGCGGTCACGAACATCCCGCCGGAGGGCCAGCGGCTCCTCGGCATCGGTGTATTGCTCGGGTTGGTCGTGCAAGCCCTGGCGATGATCCCGTACCTGCGTGAGACGGGTTTCCGGCTGCGGCTGCGCTTCGACTGGAAGGGCCACGGTCTCGGCAAGGCGGCGATGCTCGCGAAGTGGACGATCCTGTTCGTCCTCGCCAACCAAGCGGGTGCCCTCGTGGTCACCCAGCTGTCCACCGCGGCCGGCATCAACTCCGATGTCGACGGAACCGGCTTCGCAGCCTACGCCAACGCCCAGTTGATCTGGGGTCTGCCGCAGGCCATCATCACCGTCTCGCTGATGGCCGCGCTGCTGCCCCGCATCTCGCGTTCCGCGGCCGAGGACGACAGCGGTGCCGTCCGGGACGACATCTCCCAGGGGCTGCGGACCACGGCCGTCGCGATCGTCCCCATCGCCTTCGGGTTCCTTGCCCTCGGCATCCCGATGTGCACGCTGATGTTCGGCTCGTCGGGCACCGGCGAGGCCACCAACATGGGCTTCATGCTGATGGCCTTCGGCCTCGGTCTCATCCCGTACTCCGTGCAGTACGTGGTGCTGCGCGCCTTCTACGCCTACGAGGACACCCGGACGCCCTTCTACAACACGGTGATCGTGGCGGCCGTCAACGCTGTCGCCTCGGCCGTCTGTTACTTCGTCATCCCGGCCCGCTGGGCAGTCGTCGGAATGGCCGCCTCGTACGGCCTGGCCTACGCGATCGGCGTCGGTGTGGCCTGGAGCCGGCTGCGCAAGAAGCTCGGCGGCGACCTCGACGGCGGCCGGGTGATGCGGACGTACGCCAGACTCGGCATCGCCTCCGTGCCCGCGGCGCTGCTGAGCGGGGCGGCCTGCTACGGCATCACCCAGGCCCTCGGCCAGGGCGTTCTCGGCTCCCTCGCCGCCCTGCTGGCCGGTGGAGCAGTGTTGCTCGGGGTCTTCTTCGTCGCGGCGCGCCGGATGCGCATCGACGAGCTGAACTCACTGGTCGGCATGGTTCGCGGGCGTCTGGGTCGCTGAGGCGGGGGTACGCGCACAACCATCGTCCGCCATCGTGTGTCGTGCATAGCGGCGGACTGTGGGCACAATTGGTTTCGGCGTCGGACGGCGTGCTCGGGGTCTCAGAGCACGCAACGGATGGGGAGGCAGGAACGACGGTGGCGGAACGGAGCACGGCTGCCGTCGACGTGGCAGACAACAGCGGCGACGAGCCGCTGACCGCACAGGCGGACCAGTCCACGGCCGACGGGGTGGCCAAGAATCGGGAGCGGGACACGGACATCGACGAGGCACAGGGGAGTGGCGGGACCGAAGGTCCCGGGAAGGCCTCACCGCCCGAACTGCACAGCGGTCACAAGCTCGCCAGACGCTACCGCCTGGAGGAGTGCGTCACCCGTCTGGACGGTTTCAGCAGTTGGCGTGCGGTGGACGAGAAACTCCGTCGCGCCGTGGGCGTACACCTCCTGCCCGCAGACCACGCACGCGCCCGTTCGGTTCTGGCCGCGGCCCGCTCCTCCGCGCTGCTCGGCGACCCCCGCTTCGTCCAAGTCCTCGACGCCGTGGAGGAGAACGACCTCGTCTACGTCGTCCACGAATGGCTCCCCGACGCCACCGAGCTGACGACGCTGCTCGCCCCCGGCCCGCTGGAGGTGTACGACGCCTACCAGATGGTCACCCAGGTGTCCGCCGCCATGGCCGCCGCCCACCGCGAAGGCCTGGCCCATCTGCGGCTCAACCCGAACGCCGTGCTGCGCACATCGACCGGCCAGTGGCGCATTCGCGGCCTCGCGGTGAACGCCGCGCTGCGCGGCATCGGTTCCGACACCCCGCAGCGCACCGACACGGAGGCCATCGGCGCCCTGTTGTACGCCGCGCTGACTCAGCGCTGGCCGTACGAGAGCGACGCCTACGGCCTGTCCGGGCTGCCGAAGGACGTCGGGCTGATCGCCCCGGACCAGGTGCGGGCGGGTGTCCACCGTGGGTTGTCCGAGCTCGCCATGCGCGCGCTGGCCAATGACGGCGCGACGGCCTCCCGCCACGAGTCCGCGTGCACAACCCCGGAGGAGCTCGTGAAGGCGATCGGCGAGATGCCCCGCATCCGCCCGCCGGAGCCCGCGTTCACCGCCCCGCCGGACTACCAGCGCACGACGTACCAGCAGGGCTCATACGGCCGACAGGCGCAGCATCCCGGTGTCACGCAGCCGGTGCCGGCCCCCCCGCCCCCATTGCAGAGCCGCACCGGCAAGGCCCTGAAGTGGGCCGTGTCGGCCCTTCTGATCGCCGCCCTGGGCCTCGGCAGCTGGCAGCTCGCGGACGCGCTCATGGACCAGGGCAAGTCCGACGGCACCGACCAGACGCAGACGACGGACGACAACGACAAGACAGGCGACAAGACCAGGCCGGCCAAGCCGCTCGGCATCGAGGGCGCCCAGGAGTACGTGGCCGAGGGCGACGCCCAGCATCCTGGCGACGTGGGTCTGACGTACGACGACAGCACATCAACGGGATGGCGGACCAACAGCTACAGGGACGGTCCGGAGATAGTGATCAAGCCCGGAGTCGGCATCGTCTACGACCTCGGCTCCGACCAGGAGGTGTCGACCGCGACGCTCTCCCTCCGGTACGGCGGCGATCACACCACCGTCAAGCTGTACGCCAGCGACTCTCTGGATTCGGGCACCCCGTTGAGTTCGATGAAGCAGCTGGGCGAGGCGACGACGAGCGGCACCTCTGCGAAGGTGACGGTCGACAAGCCCGTGAAGAGCCGCTACGTGCTGGTGTGGCTGACCGCCATGCCGTACTCCGGCGCCGATTCCGCCAACTACAGCCAGCCCGGCTACAAGCAGGCCATCACCAACGTGAAGTTCACCGAGTGACAGCTCACCGCATCCCAGGGGAGGGGGTCCGATGGCAGACGGCACCGCACACCGCGACGCGAGCGATCAGGACCTTCTGGCCCTGCATGTAGCCGGCGATCCCGACGCCTTCGGTGAGCTCGTGCGCCGGCACCGCGACCGACTCTGGGCGGTGGCCCTGCGGACGCTCGGGGACCGCGAGGAGGCCGCTGACGCCGTCCAGGACGCCCTCGTATCGGCCTACCGGGCCGCCCACACATTCAAGGGCCGCTCGGCCGTCACAACGTGGCTGCACCGGATCACGGTGAACGCCTGTCTGGACCGCGCCCGCAAAGCAGCCTCCCGGAAGACCTCCCCGGTGGACGACACCGAGCGCCTGGAGCAGCTGCTGGAGCCGCATGAGTCCGCCTCGGCGCCCGCGGAGCGAAACGATCTGCACCGCCAGCTGCTGGAGGCACTCGGCACACTTCCGCCCGACCAGCGGGCAGCGCTCGTTCTGGTGGACATGCAGGGCTACCCGGTCGCGGAGGCCGCTCGGGTCCTCGATGTGCCCACCGGCACGGTCAAGAGCCGATGTGCGCGTGGCAGAGCCAGACTCCTGCCCCTCCTCACGCATCTACGGCCGGAGAGAACCGGGGAGGGCAACGATCCTGGCGCGCAGCGGAACCGGACGCAGGGGACATCCGTCCCACCGGCAGCGGGTCCACGTGCCACGGGTTCACAAGCCGAGGGTGCGCGCGATACCGGTCCGAGTGATTCAGCTGCTGTGAAGGGCGGAGGTGGGCGAGCGTGACATCCACGACGGACACGGCGGGGCACCCGGACGTCGCCGAGATCTCCGACCTCACTGAGGGCCTTCTCTCTCCGACCAGGTCCGCTGATCTACGTCGGCATCTGAGCGAGTGCGAGCTGTGCGCGGACGTCCACGCATCGCTGGAGGAGATCCGGGGACTGCTCGGCACGCTGCCCGGCCCGTCGCGCATGCCCACCGATGTCGCCGAACGCATCGATGCCGCCCTTGCCGCGGAGGCTCTGCTGAGCGCCACGGCTCCCGATGACGGCGATCAGTCGAAGCTCGCCCGCGCTGCGCATTCGGTCTCGGACGTGGACGAGGGTGCGCATGTTTCACGTGAAACATCGTCTGCGGCAGAACGTCCGGTAGGGCATGCCCGCACCTCGACCACCGGCCCCGCCCGCAAGAGCCACAAGGACCGCAAGAGGGCCGGACGACGCAAGATCGCCGTCCTGAGCGCAGCATTCACGGCCGCGGCCCTGGGTCTCGGATCCGTTCTGCTCACCTCGCTCATGGGTGGTGGAGGATCCGGTCCGTCGGCCGACGGGGGGCAGACTGCCGCCGATACCTTCTCCGCGGCGAAGCTGGAGAATCAGGTCTCTGACCTTCTGGCCAAGAGCGAGAGCTCCGTGGGTAGCTCCCATAAGCCGGATCGCAGCTTGGGTATGGAAGGCGGGCCCGACACCGCGAGTCCACGGACCTTCCGCGAGATCACGGTGCCTGACTGCATCCGCAAGGGCATCGGCCGCAATGACACTGCTCTTGCTGCTGAGGAAGGCCGCTACAAGGGCAAGGACGCTCTGCTGGTCGTGCTGCCCGCTGCCTCTGATGTCAGCCGGGTCACCGCCTACGTCATGGACGCGTCCTGTGTGAAGCATCCGTCGACCGCTGAGGCAGAGGTTCTCCTGACGGACTCCTACGCGCGCCGCTGAGAGACCGGCGGTTCGTCTTCGTCTGAGGCGTCATAACCCCCGACACTGTGGCGTCACCGTGTGCCCGGACACAGTGGGAATGCGCGCCCCTTAGGATCCGTTGGGTGGGGTGAGAGTTCTGAAAGGGGCTCCCACCGGTCCGATGACGTATTCCAGAGACGAGGAATCAAGCCGTGAGCGACGTCCGTAACGTGATCATCATCGGCTCCGGGCCCGCCGGCTACACGGCGGCGCTCTACACCGCGCGCGCGTCGCTGAAGCCGCTGGTGTTCGAGGGAGCCGTCACCGCTGGCGGTGCGCTCATGAACACCACCGAGGTGGAGAACTTCCCGGGCTTCCAGGACGGCATCATGGGCCCCGAGCTCATGGACAACATGCGCGGCCAGGCCGAGCGCTTCGGAGCTGAGCTCGTCCCGGACGACATCGTCAACGTCGACCTGAGCGGTGAGATCAAGACCGTCACCGACACCGCGGGCACAGTCCACCGCGCGAAGGCGGTCATCGTCGCCACCGGCTCGCAGCACCGCAAGCTCGGCCTGCCGAACGAGGACGCGCTCTCCGGTCGCGGCGTCTCGTGGTGCGCCACCTGTGACGGCTTCTTCTTCAAGGACCAGGACATCGCCGTGATCGGTGGCGGCGACACCGCGATGGAGGAGGCAACCTTCCTCTCCCGCTTCGCCAAGTCCGTGACGGTCGTCCACCGCCGGGACACCCTGCGCGCCTCCAAGGCGATGCAGGACCGCGCCTTTGCCGACCCGAAGATCAAGTTCGTCTGGGACAGCGAGGTCGCCGAGGTCCAGGGCGACCAGAAGCTCTCCGGCCTGAAGCTGCGCAACATCAAGACCGGCGAGCTCTCGGACCTGGCGGTCACCGGCCTGTTCATCGCGATCGGCCACGACCCGCGCACCGAGCTGTTCAAGGGCCAGCTGGAGCTGGACGAGGAGGGCTACCTGAAGGTCGCCGCCCCCTCCACCCGCACCAACCTCACTGGCGTCTTCGGCGCCGGCGATGTGGTTGACCACACCTACCGCCAGGCGATCACGGCAGCCGGTACCGGCTGTTCCGCCGCTCTCGACGCCGAGCGCTTCCTCGCCGCCCTCGCGGACGAGGAGAAGGCCGAGCCCGAGAAGACCTCTGTCTGACCCCCATCCCGCCCCACGCACCAATCAGTAAAGGAGCCCGCCGTGGCCGGCACCCTGAAGCATGTGACTGACGACTCCTTCGAGCAGGACGTCCTCAAGAGCGAGAAGCCCGTCCTGGTGGACTTCTGGGCCGCGTGGTGCGGTCCGTGCCGTCAGATCGCGCCTTCCCTCGAGGCGATCGCCGCCGAGCACGGCGACAAGATCGAGATCGTCAAGCTCAACATTGACGAGAACCCGGGTACGGCCGCCAAGTACGGCGTCATGTCCATCCCGACGCTGAACGTCTACCACAACGGTGAAGTCGCCAAGACCATCGTTGGTGCGAAGCCGAAGGCCGCGATCCTCCGCGACCTCGAGGACTTCATCGCCGAGTGATGTTTCACGTGAAACACGAATGGGCCAACCCTCTCGGGTTGGCCCATTCGCTTTAGAGGGACGCGCCTCGCCCTAGAGGTAGAGGGACGCAGCACCGATCAGAGAGGCCGCAACGCCGGTTCCTTCTGCACGGCGCCCAGCAGCCGGTCGATCGCCATCTCCACGTCTTCCTTCCACGACAGCGTCGTCCGCAGTTCCAGCCGCAGGCGCGGGAAAGTGGGGTGCGGGCGAACCGTCTTGAAGCCCACCGCCAGGAGATGGTCTGCGGGCAGCACACAAGCCGGCTCTTTCCAACGCGCGTCTCCGAAGGCCTCGATCGCCTTGAAGCCTCGCCTGAGCAGATCCTTGGCAACCGTCTGCACCATCACTCGCCCCAGTCCCTGCCCTTGATAGCCCGGCATGATGAACGCCGTCATCAGCTGCACCGCGTCCGGTGAGACGGGGCTCGTGGGGAACGCGCTCGAACGCGGCACATAAGCCGGCGGTGCGTACAGCACGAAGCCGACCGGTACCTCGTCGACATAGACGACTCGACCACAGGAGCCCCAGTCCAGCAGGACGGCCGAGATCCAGGCTTCCTTCTCCAGGGCGGCTGTGCCGTCCTTTACCGCGGCCTCGCCGCTGACCGGGTCCAACTCCCAGAAGACACACGAGCGGCAGCGCTTGGGAAGGTCCGGAAGGTTGTCCAGCGTGAGCGGTACGAGCCGACGCCCCATGAAGGCTGTTCCTCGCTTCCTTCGCCCGCGGCATCGCGAGCGGCTGTCAGGGCGCTTCGTTCCCTGAGCAGGCTGCCGACGAACCCGCCGACCGCGCCCAGCCCAAGACCCGCGCTCACCAGTCCGGTGCGGCTCACCGTTCGCATGGACCCCGCCTCCCCTAAGAGGTCTGCCAGGTGGATGCGCCATTCCCGAACGCATCGTATCCACGATGTGATTCCATCGATACCGCCTGAAAGCAAAGTGCGGGCCGTGTTCCGGTACACACCGGACACGGCCCACGTGAATGGTCGGACACCAGACCCGACCGGGCGGGACTCAGTCCTCGTACTCCTCCGCGTCGTCGCCCTGAAGGCTCTTCTGAAGAGCGAGCTTCTCGCCCGGAGCGAACGTGCTGAGGATCCGCTCCAGGTCCTCCGGGGAGGCGAACTCGACGGTGATCTTGCCCTTCTTCTGACCGAGCTCGACCTTCACCCGCGTCTCGAAACGATCAGAAAGCCGGGTCGCGAGGTCCGACAGTGCCGGGGAAGGAACAGAGCCGGCACGCGGTCCCCTGGCGCGCGGGGTCTTCTGCGGCCGGGAGCCCATCAGGGTCACGATCTCTTCAACGGACCGGACGGAGAGCCCCTCGGCCACTACCCGGTAGGCGAGCCGCTCCTGCTCCTCCGGGTCCTCGACGGAGAGGAGAGCGCGCGCATGACCGGCGGAGAGCACTCCGGCAGCCACCCGGTTCTGGACCTTGGGCGAGAGCTTCAGCAGACGCAGGGTGTTGGAGACCTGGGGCCGGGAACGGCCAATGCGGTCGGCCAACTGGTCATGCGTGCAGTTGAAGTCCTTCAGCAACTGATCGTAGGCGGCGGCCTCTTCGATCGGGTTCAGCTGGGCGCGGTGCAGGTTCTCCAGCAGCGCGTCCAGGAGAAGCTTCTCGTCATCCGTGGCCCGAACGATCGCCGGGATCGCGTCGAGGCCGGCCTCACGGCAGGCCCGCCACCGCCGCTCACCCATGATGAGCTCATACCGCGCGGGGCCGATCTGCCGGACGACGATCGGCTGGAGGAGACCGACCTCCTGGATGGAGGTGACGAGTTCCTGCAGAGCGTCCTCGTCGAAGACCTCACGTGGCTGACGCGGGTTCGGTGTGATCGCGTCGAGAGGGATCTCCGCGAAGTGGGCGCCCATGGGAGCGGCGGGCGTCTCCGCTGCGCCGCTCGACGACGGCTCCTCGGTTTCATGTGAAACAGGCGGCAGCGTGGCCACCTTGGCCGCGGCCACCCCGCGGTCGGTCAGCATCGGGACACTGGCCGGGGATGCGGAAGCATTGCCTCCCATCGCAGCCGGGGGCACCGCCTTCTCGGTCGGTGCAGCAGGGATCAGTGCGCCGAGACCACGACCCAAACCCCTCCGTCGCTCGCTCACTGGATCCCCTCCACCATGCTCGGGTTGCTCTGTGCGCCGATGTGGGCGTTCGTCGGGTCATAGCTGACGCCGACACCCTTCAGCGCGATTTCTCGTGCCGCCTCAAGATAGGACAGCGCACCGCTCGATCCTGGATCGTAGGTCAGCACCGTCTGTCCATAGCTCGGCGCCTCGGAGATACGGACCGAGCGGGGAATGCTGGTCCGCAGCACCTCGTCGCCGAAGTGGCTGCGCACTTCGTCCGCAACCTGGGACGCGAGCCGCGTCCGGCCGTCGTACATGGTGAGCAGAATGGTCGAGACATGCAGGGCGGGGTTGAGGTGCCCCCGCACCAGGTCGACGTTGCGCAGCAGCTGCCCCAGGCCCTCCAGCGCGTAGTACTCGCACTGGATAGGGATCAGGACCTCCTGCCCGGCCACAAGCGCGTTGACCGTCAACAGGCCGAGCGAGGGCGGGCAGTCGATGAGGACGTAGTCCAGCGGCTGCTCATAGGCCTGGATCGCACGCTCGAGTCGGCTCTCGCGTGCCACCAGAGACACCAGCTCGATCTCCGCACCGGCGAGATCGATCGTGGCGGGGGCACAGAAGAGACCCTCGACATCAGGTACCGGCTGGACGACTTCCGCGAGCGGCCTGCTCTCGACCAACACGTCATAGATGGAAGGCACTTCGGCGTGATGGTCGATCCCCAGGGCAGTGGACGCATTGCCCTGCGGGTCGAGGTCGATGACCAGCACGCGGCCGCCATGCAGGGCAAGCGAAGCGGCAAGATTGACGGTCGTCGTCGTCTTGCCCACGCCCCCCTTCTGGTTGGCAACCACCATGACGCGGGTCTGCTCGGGCCGTGGCAGGCCCTCGCCGGCGCGGCCTAGAGCCTCCACCGCCAGTTGGGCAGCACGACCGATGGGAGTGTCGTCCATCGGGGGCGGTGTTTCACGTGAAACATCCTCCCCCATCGATTCGGTACGGGGACCGGGGACCGGATCGGTCATCGGTCCCGCGATGTTGGCGTCGGACCGCAAGGATTCACTCTCCTCGACTTCAGGCTCGCAATGAACAGAGCCTCCCATGCCTTCGGGGTCGTGAACCAGTGAGGCCTGTTGTTCTGTGGAGAAATCCACCTCTGTGGAAAACTCTGTGCCCCGCAAGGGGGACGGAGCGTCACTAGAAGGCCCTTCTCCGAGGGAACCGAGAGGCTTTCGGTCGCGAGGTTCGGCCGCGGCGCGTCCGCGACTGATGATGCCATGCAGCAGTGAGCGACGTTTCACGTGAAACACGATGCACAGCAGACGTGGCCGAACTGTCGCGACACTCCGGCATGGGTAGGTTTGCCAGCTTGTGTGGAGTACGTCTCGTCGTCAGGACGGATCAGCGCCGCCGGCGTGCACGTCCCGTACTGGCTGCCTTCGCCCGCTTGGCGGCGAAGCGCACACCACCCGGACTCTCCCCGACCTCGACGCGCACAACGGTCGACATCGGATCCACCACGCCTTCACCGACATGGAGGATCGACGTCTCCACCGCTCCCAGCTTGCTCAGAGCCGTCGCTGCGCTCTTCAGCTCCTCCTCCGCGGTGTCGCCCTTGAGCGCCAGCATCTCGCCGTACGGGCGCAGCAGCGGGATCCCCCAGGTGGCCAGCCGGTCCAGCGGAGCCACCGCACGGGCGGTCACCACATGCACCGGCGGCAGCTTCCCCATGACCTCTTCGGCCCGGCCGCGGACGACCGTCACATGGTCCAGGCCGAGCAGTTCTACGACCTCCGTCAGGAAGTTCGTACGTCGCAGGAGAGGCTCCAGCAACGTGATCTTCAGGTCCTCCCGGACCAACGCCAGCGGGACGCCGGGCAGGCCGGCTCCCGAGCCGACGTCGCACACCGTCACGCCCTCGGGAACGACCTCCGAGAGCACCGCGCAGTTCAGCAGATGCCGCTCCCACAGGCGGGGCACCTCTCGCGGGCCGATCAGGCCACGCTGCACACCCGCCTCGGCGAGCAGTTCGGCGTAGCGGACCGCATCAGCGTAGCGATCGCCGAACACCTCACGTGCCTGCTCAGGCGCAGGGGGAAGCTCCGCTGCCTCCGTCACGGGGGACCGTCCTTCCGTACCGTGCCGACACCCAGGGCGCCTGCACCAGAACCACCAGAACTAACAGGCTGACAAAGTTCGGCCCCGCCTGCGCACAGACGGGGCCGGAGGGAAACGTACGAGCCGATCAAGCGGGAAGCACGACGACGAACCGCTGCGGCTCCTCGCCCTCGGACTCGCTCCGCAGGCCCGCCGTCTTGACCGCGTCGTGCACGACCTTGCGCTCGAACGGCGTCATCGGCTTCAGCTTCACGGGCTCGCCGGTGTTCTTCACCTCAGCGGCGGCCTTGGCACCCAGCTCGGAGAGCTCGGCGCGCTTCTTGGCCCGGTAGCCGGCGATGTCCAGCATCAGCCGGCTGCGGTCGCCGGTCTCCCGGTGCACGGCCAGTCGCGTGAGCTCCTGGAGCGCCTCCAGCACCTCGCCGTCACGCCCGACCAGCTTCTGCAGGTCTCGGCCGCCCGCGTCGCTGATGATCGAGACAGCGGCGCGGTCGGCCTCGACGTCCATGTCGATGTCGCCGTCGAGATCGGCGATGTCGAGCAGACCCTCGAGGTAATCCGCCGCGATCTCGCCCTCCTGCTCCAGGCGGGTCAGGGTGTCTGCACCCTCGGCAGCGGCGGAGGTGGTGCCTTCCGTCACGGGATGGGCTCCTTCTTACTTCTTGGACGGGGACTTGGGGCGCTGCGGGCCGCCCTTGCGCTGCCCGGACTGGGCCTTGCTACGGGCGCCGCTACCGGGCTTCTGCGCGGCCTTCTTGGCAGCGCCGGGCTTGGCGTCCTCGGGCTCGTCGGACTTCTCCAACGACGTCGGCTCGTCGGCCTGCTTCGGAGCGCCGGACTGACGCTGGGCCTTGCTCTGCCGCTTCGGCTGCTGGCGCTTGGGGGCCGCGCCGGTGGTCGGCGTACCGTCCTCGGCCACGGTGGCCACGGCGGCGTCGCTCTTCACCACGGTGCCATCCGTCTGCGCCGCGAGACCGGACTTGCTCAGGGCGTTGATGAACTTGCGCTCGAACTCGTTGCGGTCGCGCCCCTTGGCGACGATGGCCCTGACGATGGCGCGCTCGCCACGGCTGCGGGTCTTGCCGTGGGTCGTGACGTGCTTGGTCAGGCGCTCCAGGTACGCGGCCTGGGCCTTGGAACCCGGGGTCGGGTTGTTGTGGATGACGTACATCTGCTGGCCCATGGTCCACACGTTGGTGGTCAGCCAGTAGACGAGGACACCGACGGGGAAGTTGATACCGAAGACGGCGAACATGACCGGGAAGACGTACATCAGCATCTTCTGCTGCTGCATGAACGGCGTCTTCACCGTGGTGTCGACGTTCTTCGTCATCAGCTGGCGCTGCGTGTAGAACTGCGACGCCGACATCAGGACGATCATGACCGCGGTGACGATGCGGACCGTGGTCAGCGAGGCGTCGAGCGCGGCGACATCGGCCGAGCTGTCGGTGAACTTCGCTGCCAGCGGGGCCCCGAAGATGTGTGCCTGCTGCGCGCTCTTCAGCAGGCTCTCGTTGATCACACCGATGGTGTCGTTATTGGCGATGCTGTTGAGCACGTGGTACAGGGCGAAGAAGAACGGCGACTGCGCCAGGATGGGAAGGCACGAGGAGAGCGGGTTGGTGCCCGTCTCCTTGTACAGCTTCATCATCTCTTCGGACTGACGCTGTTTGTCGTTCTTGTAGCGCTCCTGGATCTTCTTCATCTCGGGCTGGAGCGTCTGCATGGCCCGAGTCGCCTTGATCTGCTTCACGAAGAGCGGGATCAGGCAGATACGAATCAGAATCACCAGGGACACGATGGACAGGCCCCAGGCCCACCCTGTGTCGGCGCCGAAGATGGCGCCGTACACCGTGTGGAACTGGACGATGACCCAGGAAACGGGTGTGGTGATGAAGCTGAAGAGGCTGGCAATCGTGTCCACTAATCATGCTCCTTGGACATGGGACGGGGTCTCTGCGGCCGGGCTCGAAGGAATGTCCCCCTCGATGGCCGTTTCGGCGGCGGAGGGCCCGCCCTTCCGTGCGCGCCAAGCGTTGCGCAGCATCTCGTGCCACCGTGGGCGCCTTCGCGGCGGGACATGGTCCACACCGCCCAGCGACCACGGGTTGCACCGCAGGATGCGCCAAGCGGTGAGCGCCGTGCCCTTGATCGCACCGTGTCGGTCGATGGCCGTGTACCCGTAGTGGGAGCACGAGGGGTAGTACTTGCACACCGGCCCGAGCAGCGGACTGATCGTCCACTGGTACAGCTTGATCAGAGCCAGCAGTGGGTACTTCATCGCGCGCCCCCTCCCAGCAGCCGCTGCAGAGCGGCATCCAGGTCTCGGGCCAGCTGTGCATGGTCGGCATCACCCGCACCGGGCAACGCTCGTACGACTACCAGGCTACCGGGGGGCAGCTGGTCGACTCGGTCGCGCATCAGATGGCGAAGCCTGCGCTTCACCTTGTTGCGCACGACCGCGCCACCCACAGCCTTGCTCACGACGAAACCCGCACGCGTCGGGGGAGCGCTCTCCCCAGGCGCGTGCGGGTCCGTGGCACCGCTACGAAGGTGGACGACGAGAGTCGGGCGTCCAGCCCGGCGTCCTCGCCGTACCGCGGTCGCGAAGTCTTCGCGCCGCCTCAGCCGATGCTCGGTAGGCAGCACGACGTCATGACCTGATCAGAATCAGGAGGACAGGCTGGCGCGACCCTTGCTACGGCGGTTCGCGAGAATCGCGCGGCCGGCACGGGTACGCATCCGCAGGCGGAAGCCGTGGGTCTTCGCGCGACGACGGTTGTTCGGCTGGAAGGTGCGCTTGCTCACTCGGGGGCTCCAGAAATCAATCGGTAGTGGCGGGGTGCCGTCCTGGCTGTCACCGTGCGCCCACGAGTAGCTCGCGTTAACGCCCGAGTGCACCGCTTCCCGATCACCTGACGCGATCTGTGCCCATCGGAGGCAGGCGGCAGCAGCCATCGACAACTCGACCTGGTTACGGTACGCGCGGCTACGCCATCCGGTCAAACCAGAGGTCACTGGGAGACACTATCCACAGGCTGGGGACAACAACTTGAACCGCACCCGCCGCCCTGACTACCGTGGCTGAACTCCGATTCGTTCCCTTGTCCCCTTGATTCTGGCTCCACCCCTTTGAATCCCGACCCGTCCCACAATCACACGTTCGTGGGACCCGTGAGAGAGCGTGCCCTGTGGCTGACGTACCTGCCGATCTTGCCGCAGTGTGGCCACGCGTACTGGAGCAACTTCTCGGTGAGGGCCGAGGGCAGGGGGTCGAGGCGAAGGACGAGCACTGGATCCGACGCTGCCAGCCCCTCGCGCTGGTCGCCGACACCGCCCTGCTCGCCGTACCGAACGAATTCGCGAAGGGCGTACTGGAGGGCCGTCTCGCCCCGATCGTCAGCGAGACCCTGAGCCGGGAGTGCGGCCGCCCGATCCGGATCGCGATCACCGTCGACGACTCCGCCGGCGAGCCCCCGGCCCCCCCTGCCCCGCCCCAGCCCCGCTACGAGGAGCCCGAGCTCCCGTCGTACGAGAGCTACGGCCGCCACCGCGCCGACGACCAGCAGCCCGGCCCGTCCGCCGACCCGCTGCCCACGGCCCGGCCGGCCTACCCGGGCGAGTACCAGCGCCCCGAGCACGCCCCCGGCAGCTGGCCGCGCCCGACGCAGGACGAGTACAGCTGGCAGCAGCAGCGCCTCGGCTTCCCGGAGCGCGACCCGTACGCGTCGCCTTCACAGGACTCCTACACACAGGACTCCTACGGCTCCCCCACCCAGGACTACCGCCCGCAGGCGATGGAGCGGCCGTCCTACGACGGACACCGCCCCGACTACGAGCAGCGCCGTCCTGACTACGACCAGCGCCGACCCGACTACGAGAAGCAGCGGCCGGACTACGACCAGCCGCGCGCCGAATACGACCAGGGCCCCCGCCGGGACATGCCCGAACCGCCCGTCGGCTCCGGGCATGTGCACCGCGGCGGTCCTGTCGGTGCGGCCCTGCCGACGACCGGCGCCCCCGGGCCGCTTGCCGCGCAGCCCGCGCCGGCGCCCGGCCCCGGTGAGCCGACCGCGCGTCTGAACCCGAAGTACCTCTTCGACACGTTCGTCATCGGCGCCTCCAACCGCTTCGCGCACGCGGCCGCGGTCGCCGTCGCCGAGGCACCGGCGAAGGCGTACAACCCCCTCTTCATCTACGGGGAGTCGGGACTCGGCAAGACGCACCTGCTGCACGCGATCGGGCACTACGCGCGCAGCCTCTACCCGGGCACGAGGGTGCGGTACGTGAGCTCGGAGGAGTTCACCAACGAGTTCATCAACTCCATCCGCGACGGCAAGGGCGACAGCTTCCGCAAGCGCTACCGCGAGATGGACATCCTGCTGGTCGACGACATCCAGTTCCTCGCGGACAAGGAGTCGACACAGGAGGAGTTCTTCCACACGTTCAACACGCTCCACAACGCCAACAAGCAGATCGTGCTCTCCAGCGACCGGCCGCCGAAGCAGCTGGTCACGCTGGAGGACCGGCTGAGGAACCGTTTCGAGTGGGGTCTGATCACCGACGTCCAGCCGCCCGAGCTGGAGACGCGCATCGCGATCCTCCGTAAGAAGGCGGTCCAGGAGCAGCTCAACGCCCCGCCGGAGGTCCTGGAGTTCATCGCCTCCCGCATCTCGCGCAACATCCGCGAGCTGGAGGGCGCGCTGATCCGGGTGACGGCGTTCGCGTCGCTCAACCGGCAGCCGGTGGACCTGGGGCTGACGGAGATCGTCCTCAAGGACCTGATCCCCGGTGGCGACGACGCGACGCCGGAGATCACCTCGACGGCCATCATGGGCGCGACCGCCGACTACTTCGGGCTCACGGTCGAGGACCTGTGCGGCAGCTCGCGGGGCCGTCAGCTGGTCACGGCCCGCCAGATCGCCATGTACCTGTGCCGTGAGCTGACGGACCTGTCGCTGCCGAAGATCGGCGCGCTGTTCGGCGGCCGCGACCACACCACGGTGATGCACGCGGACCGCAAGATCCGCAATCTGATGGCCGAGCGGCGCTCCATCTACAACCAGGTCACCGAGCTCACCAACCGCATCAAGAACGGCTGACGGAGCCGACCGCAAGCGGGCCGCAGGCGCCCGTCGTACGTCGCCGAGGGCGCCCCGGGACAGGATCCCGGGGCGCCCTTCGTCATTCCGCGACCGCACACACGGACACCTTGCTGTTCGAATACCTGCCGGGTTACGGCCACTCTCCACAGATTCAGTGACTTTCTGCCGTCCACATCCTGGGGACTGGGAAGTTGTCCAGACTGTGTCCACAGGCGTCCCTGTTGAAAGACCATCAGACCAGGTCATCCGCTTGTGGATTCGTGGACGAAGGATCTCCACAGACTGTGGACAGAGAGAAGATCCACAGGCTGTGCACGAAGTTGTCCACCGGCAACCCACAGGCTGAGGCCAGTTGTCCCCAGTGATCCCCAGCTTCTCCACACCGCTGTCCACTGTTCGGCAACGCGACGCGCCTCCTCACCGTGCCGAGTGAAAGCCGTCACACGAAGATGCCGGGTTGGCCTGTGGGAAAGGTGGGTAAAGCTGGGGACGGCGTTGGGGAGAAGTCGCCTCAGGCTGTGCACGGGGTGTGCAGAACTTTCTGTTCTCCACAGATACGCCTGGTTGTCCACTGCCTTCGCCCACAGGGCCGGTGGACAAAATCTTGGCTCTGAGCTGGGAAAACGTGGTTATCCACGGTATCCACAGGCCCTACTACTACTCCCAACTAGAGAGAGCTGGGAATCCGTTTCGAAGTGGGGCCTGTGCACAACTTGCCGTCCGGCTCCCGGCTGCCCCTCGTCACGACTTGACCCCGAGAGGCACCTACTGTCAGTGGGGTGCGTCAGACTGTTCCCGGTGTCCTTCCCCTCGCTGGGGCCGACGACACCGAGACAGACGACGAAGCCAGGCAGGCCGAGAAGCGCCGGCAACAGCAGGAGGCGGCAACAGTGAAGATCCGGGTGGAACGCGACGTACTCGCGGAGGCCGTGGCCTGGGCGGCGCGCAGCCTCCCGGCCCGCCCGCCGGCGCCTGTCCTCGCCGGCCTCCTTCTCAAGGCCGACGACGGTCAGCTGAGCCTGTCCAGCTTCGACTACGAGGTCTCCGCACGGGTGAGCGTCGATGCGGAGGTCGACGAGGAGGGCACGGTCCTCGTCTCCGGCCGCCTGCTCGCCGACATCTGCCGCGCTCTCCCCAACCGCCCGGTGGAGATTTCCACAGACGGTGTACGGGCGACCGTGGTCTGCGGCTCCTCGCGCTTCACACTCCACACACTGCCTGTGGAGGAGTACCCGGCCCTGCCGCAGATGCCGAACGCCACGGGCACCGTCCCCGGCGAGGTCTTCGCCTCCGCGGCCGCCCAGGTGGCCATCGCCGCGGGCCGTGACGACACCCTGCCCGTCCTCACCGGTGTGCGCATCGAGATCGAGGGCGACACGGTGACGCTGGCGTCCACCGACCGCTACCGCTTCGCGGTCCGCGAGTTCCTGTGGAAGCCGGAGAACCCGGAGGCCTCCGCGGTCGCCTTGGTCCCCGCCAAGACGCTCCTGGACACCGCCAAGGCGCTGACCAGCGGCGACAGCGTCACGCTTGCGCTCTCGGGCTCTGGCGCCGGTGAGGGCCTGATCGGTTTCGAGGGCGCCGGCCGTCGTACGACGACCCGTCTGCTGGAGGGCGACCTCCCGAAGTACCGCACGCTGTTCCCGACGGAGTTCAACTCCGTCGCCGTGATCGAGACCGCCCCCTTCGTGGAGGCCGTCAAGCGCGTGGCCCTGGTCGCCGAGCGCAACACCCCGGTGCGGCTGAGCTTCGAGCAGGGCGTGCTGATCCTCGAGGCCGGTTCCAGCGACGACGCACAGGCTGTGGAAAGGGTCGACGCCCAGCTGGAGGGCGACGACATCTCGATCGCCTTCAACCCGACCTTCCTGCTGGACGGTCTGAGCGCCATCGACTCCCCGGTGGCCCAGCTGTCGTTCACGACGTCCACCAAGCCCGCGCTGCTGAGCGGCAAGCCGGCGCTGGACGCCGAGGCGGACGAGGCCTACAAGTACCTGATCATGCCGGTGCGTCTGAGCGGCTGACGTCGTCCACAGGGGTCGGGGGTCCGGTGGACTTCCGAGCCCGTTCGGCCGGGCGGACGAGCCCCGGAGCGGGTCGTCGTCCACAGTCCCGCCGACCCTGTGGGTATCGGCTCCACCGGTGAAGCCGCAGGTGAGGGTGTACGTCTGAGCGCGTATGCCCACGGATGTGCGCGTGCGTCCGGGTTTAGGCTCGGACGTCGGTACGAATGTGCCTCACACGCCACAGCAACCTAAGGAACAACTCTGATGGAGCTCGGTCTCGTCGGCCTCGGCAAGATGGGCGGCAACATGCGCGAGCGGATCCGTCGCGCGGGCCACACCGTCGTCGGATACGACCGCAACCCCGACCTCGTGGATGTCCACAGCCTGGAAGAGCTTGTGGGCAAGCTTCCGGGCCCGCGGGTGATCTGGGTGATGGTCCCGGCCGGCGCCCCGACCCAGTCGACCGTCGACGAGCTGGCCGAGCTCCTGGAGCCCGGTGACGTCGTCGTGGACGGTGGCAACTCGCGCTGGACGGACGACGAGAGGCACGCCGAGGAGCTGGCGGCCAAGGGCATCGGGTTCGTCGACTGCGGCGTCTCCGGTGGCGTATGGGGCCTGGAGAACGGCTATGCGCTGATGTACGGCGGCGACGCGGAGAACGTCGCCAAGGTGCAGCCGATATTCGACGCCCTCAAGCCGGAGGGCGACTTCGGTGCGGTGCACGCCGGCAAGGTCGGCGCGGGGCACTTCGCGAAGATGGTCCACAACGGCATCGAGTACGCGATGATGCAGGCCTACGCCGAGGGCTGGGAGCTGCTGGAGAAGGTCGACTCCGTGACCGACGTCCGGGAGGTCTTCCGCTCCTGGCAGGAGGGCACGGTCATCCGCTCCTGGCTGCTGGACCTCGCGGTGAACGCCCTGGACGAGGACGAGCACCTGGACAGGCTCAGGGGTTTTGCACAGGACTCCGGTGAGGGACGCTGGACTGTGGAAGCCGCCATCGACCACGCGGTGCCGCTGCCGGCGATCACCGCGTCGCTGTTCGCGCGGTTCGCGTCCCGCCAGGACGACTCGCCGCAGATGAAGATGATCGCGGCGCTGCGGAACCAGTTCGGCGGCCACGCGGTCGAGAAGAAGTGACCGGCGGGGCAGAAGTGCCCGCCGGAGACGAGAAGAAGTAATCCACACCCTGGGGATGGCACCCTGGCACCCTCGGGAGTGACCCGGTTGTCCACAACTGGGGAAAGTCGAACCACATGTTGGGGGAGGTCGGCGAACGACCATGCACGTCACGCATCTGTCGCTGGCCGACTTCCGCTCGTACGCCCGGGTCGAAGTTCCGCTCGACCCGGGCGTCACCGCCTTCGTCGGTCCCAACGGCCAGGGCAAGACCAACCTCGTCGAGGCCGTCGGCTATCTCGCCACCCTCGGCAGCCATCGCGTCGCCTCCGACGCCCCCCTGGTCCGCATGGGCGCCGACCGGGCGGTCATCCGGGCGCAGGTGCGGCAGGGCGACCGGCAGCAGCTGGTCGAGCTGGAGCTGAACCCCGGCAAGGCCAACCGCGCCCGCATCAATAGATCCTCGCAGGTCAAGCCCCGTGACGTGCTCGGCATCGTGCGGACGGTCCTGTTCGCGCCGGAGGATCTCGCGCTGGTCAAGGGCGACCCCGGCGAGCGGCGCCGCTTCCTCGACGAGCTGATCACCGCCCGCTCCCCGCGCATGGCCGGTGTGCGCTCCGACTACGAGCGCGTCCTCAAGCAGCGCAACACCCTGCTGAAGTCGGCCGCGCTGGCGAGAAGGCACGGCGGACGCTCCATGGACCTGTCCACCCTCGACGTCTGGGACCAGCACCTCGCGCGCGTGGGCGCCGAGTTGCTCGCCCAGCGCCTCGACCTGATCGCGGCGATCCAGCCGCTGGCCGACAAGGCGTACGAGCAGCTGGCGCCCGGCGGCGGTCCCGTCGCCCTCGACTACAAGCCGTCGGCTCCCGGTGAGGCGCACACGCGCGAGGACCTCTTCGAGCAGCTGATGGCGGCGCTCGCCGAGGCCCGTAAGCAGGAGATCGAGCGCGGTGTCACGCTCGTGGGCCCGCATCGGGACGATCTGCTTCTCAAACTCGGTCAGCTGCCTGCCAAGGGATACGCCTCCCACGGGGAGTCCTGGTCCTACGCGCTGGCGCTGCGCCTGGCGTCGTACGACCTGCTCAGGGCCGAGGGCAACGAACCGGTGCTGGTCCTCGACGACGTCTTCGCCGAGCTGGACACCCGCCGCCGCGAGCGCCTGGCCGAGCTGGTCGCGCCCGGCGAGCAGGTCCTGGTGACGGCCGCGGTCGACGACGACGTACCGCACGTGCTGTCCGGGGCGCGGTACTCGGTGTCCGAGGGGGCGGTGGAGCGCGTATGAGCGAGAACCCGTCCGGGGACACCCCCGCGCCCAAGAAGACCCCCGAGCCCTCCGGCGTCGACCTCGCACGCGTGGCGCTGAGGGCGGCCAAGGAACAGGCACGCGCGCGTGGCGACGCGGCACGGCAGAAGAAGCAGGCGCGGCGCGGCGGCCTGCGCTCCGGGGCGCGCGCCGACGGCCGCGATCCCCTGGCGCTCGGTGCCGCCATTAACCGCTTGATCACCGAGCGCGGTTGGGAGACCCCGGCCGCGGTGGGCGGTGTGATGGGGCGCTGGCCGCAGATCGTCGGCGACGACGTGGCCAAGCACTGCGTGCCGGAGAAGTACGACGAGGACGAGCGGGTCCTGGTCGTGCGCTGCGACTCGACGGCGTGGGCGACGAACCTGCGGCTGCTCGCCCCGACGCTGGTCGCCCGCCTCAACGAGGACCTCGGGCATGGCGCCGTGCGTCAGATCAGGGTGCAGGGCCCAGGCGGCCCCGCCCGCCGTTACGGCCCTCTGCGCGCGCCCGGCAGCACGGGGCCCGGCGACACCTACGGGTGACCGCGTCGGCCTGGCCGTGACGGGTTCGCCGCGCCTGCCGCGCCGCCGTCACAGCAGTCCCTGAAGCCCCGCCAGCCACAGGTGACCGACATCACACCACCCGTCGCCGGTGGTCACGAAGTGCCGTCGGTGACCTGCTCGTCGTACACCCGCACGCGGTTGCGAATCGCGACCTGACTCCGAAGTAGCCAAGGGTTGACGGCCGGAAGCGCTGAGTGGCTCTGTGAGCCTCTTGGAGCCCCCATCCGCATATCGGGAGTCGGAAGAGGCAGGTTCAGGGCGGCACATGCGGACTCAGGTACCGGCAAACCCCCATCACTGTCGGCGCTACCGGTAGACTGGAGCCCAATCCCGCCCCAATCGTGGGGACCGTCCGGGAAAAGCTGAGCAACGCTGATCAAGGCTTACCAACGCAACATGCCGCAGCCGCTCCGGCAACCCGCCGACGAGCCTGGCTCGTGCTGTGCCAGAAAGGGCGCTTCGTGGCCGATTCCGGCAACCCCAACGAGAACATCCCGTCCACCGAAGCCGGCGCCAACGGCGCGGTGACCCCGTCGAACGGCGAGGTCACCGCCTCGTACGACGCCAGCGCCATCACCGTCCTCGAGGGTCTGGACGCGGTCCGCAAGCGACCCGGCATGTACATCGGCTCGACCGGTGAGCGTGGACTCCACCACCTGGTGCAGGAGGTCGTCGACAACTCCGTCGACGAGGCGCTGGCCGGGCACGCGGACACGATCGACGTGACGATCCTCGCCGACGGTGGCGTACGGGTCGTGGACAACGGCCGTGGCATCCCGGTCGGCATCGTCCCCTCCGAGGGCAAGCCGGCCGTCGAGGTGGTGCTGACGGTCCTGCACGCGGGCGGAAAGTTCGGGGGCGGCGGTTACGCGGTCTCCGGCGGTCTGCACGGCGTGGGTGTCTCCGTCGTGAACGCTCTGTCGACCAAGGTCTCCGTCGAGATCAAGACCGACGGCTACCGGTGGACGCAGGACTACAAGTTGGGCGTCCCGACGGCCCCGCTTGCCAAGCACGAGGCCACGGACGAGCACGGCACCTCGGTCACCTTCTGGGCCGACCCGGACATCTTCGAGACCACCGAGTACTCCTTCGAGACGCTCTCCCGGCGCTTCCAGGAGATGGCGTTCCTCAACAAGGGGCTGCGCATCAACCTCACCGACGAGCGCGA
The DNA here is from genome assembly GCF_055634335.1 of Streptomyces sp. NPDC111802. Lineage (NCBI taxonomy): Bacteria > Bacillati > Actinomycetota > Actinomycetes > Kitasatosporales > Streptomycetaceae > Streptomyces > Streptomyces sp. NPDC111802. Next base: position 65,003 of record NZ_JBVKCZ010000032.1, read on the forward strand.
GTCGGCGAAGGCCACCGCCGGTGCGGACGAGGCGGGCGAGGACGAGAAGCACGAGGTCAAGACGGTCTCGTACCACTACGAGGGCGGCATCGTCGACTTCGTGAAGTACCTCAACTCCCGCAAGGGAGAAGTGGTGCACCCCACCGTGATCGACCTTGAGGCCGAGGACAAGGACAAGAGCCTGTCCCTCGAGCTCGCGATGCAGTGGAACGGCGGTTACAGCGAGGGTGTGTACTCCTTCGCCAACATCATCCACACGCACGAGGGCGGTACGCACGAGGAGGGCTTCCGTGCGGCGCTGACCTCGCTGATCAACAAGTACGCGCGCGACAAGAAGCTGCTGCGCGAGAAGGACGACAACCTCACGGGTGACGACATCCGCGAGGGTCTGACCGCGATCATCTCGGTGAAGCTGAGCGAGCCGCAGTTCGAGGGCCAGACCAAGACCAAGCTGGGCAACACCGAGGTGAAGACCTTCGTCCAGAAGGTCGTCTACGAGCACCTCGCGGACTGGCTGGACCGCAACCCGAACGAGGCTGTGGACATCATCCGCAAGGGCATCCAGGCGGCCACCGCGCGCGTGGCGGCCCGCAAGGCCCGTGACCTGACGCGTCGCAAGGGCCTGCTGGAGACCGCGTCCCTGCCCGGCAAGCTCTCCGACTGCCAGTCGAACGACCCCATCAAGTGCGAGATCTTCATCGTCGAGGGTGACTCCGCCGGCGGCTCGGCCAAGTCCGGCCGTAACCCCGAGTACCAGGCGATCCTCCCGATCCGCGGCAAGATCCTCAACGTGGAGAAGGCCAGGATCGACAAGATCCTGCAGAACCAGGAGATCCAGGCGCTGATCTCGGCCTTCGGTACCGGCGTCCACGAGGACTTCGACATCGAGAAGCTGCGCTATCACAAGATCATCCTGATGGCGGACGCCGATGTCGACGGCCAGCACATCAACACCCTGCTGCTGACCTTCCTGTTCCGCTTCATGCGGCCGTTGGTCGAGGCCGGGCACGTGTTCCTGTCCCGTCCCCCGCTCTACAAGATCAAGTGGGGCCGGGACGAGGTCGAGTACGCGTACTCCGACCGCGAGCGCGACGCGCTGCTCGAGATGGGCCGTCAGCGCGGCAAGCGCGTCCGCGAGGACTCGATCCAGCGCTTCAAGGGTCTCGGCGAGATGAACGCCGAGGAGCTGCGCATCACGACCATGGACCAGGAGCACCGCGTCCTCGGCCAGGTCACCCTCGACGACGCCGCCCAGGCCGACGACCTGTTCTCGGTCCTCATGGGCGAGGACGTCGAGGCCCGTCGCCAGTTCATCCAGCGCAACGCCAAGGACGTCCGCTTCCTCGACATCTGAGTCGGTCTCAGCTGACCGCACCAGGAAGGACCTTCACCAGCAATGACCGACGAGAACACTCCCGTCACTCCTGACGAGGGACAGATCCTGCGTGTCGAGCCCGTCGGGCTCGAGACGGAGATGCAGCGCTCCTACCTCGACTACGCGATGTCCGTCATCGTCTCGCGTGCGCTGCCGGACGTCCGCGACGGCCTCAAGCCAGTCCACCGCCGCGTCCTGTACGCCATGTACGACGGCGGCTACCGCCCCGAGCGCGGCTTCTACAAGTGCGCGCGCGTGGTCGGCGACGTCATGGGTAACTACCACCCCCACGGCGACTCCTCGATCTACGACGCCCTGGTCCGTCTCGCCCAGCCGTGGTCGATGCGGATGCCACTCGTCGACTCCAACGGCAACTTCGGCTCTCCGGGCAACGACCCGGCGGCGGCCATGCGCTACACCGAGTGCAAGATGGCGCCGCTGTCGATGGAGATGGTCCGTGACATCGACGAGGAGACCGTCGACTTCACGGACAACTACGACGGCCGCTCGCAGGAGCCGACCGTCCTGCCCTCCCGCTTCCCGAACCTGCTGATCAACGGCTCGGCCGGTATCGCGGTCGGCATGGCGACCAACATCCCGCCGCACAACCTGCGCGAGGTCGCGGCCGGCGCCCAGTGGTACCTGGAGAACCCCGAGGCGACGCACGAGGAGCTCCTGGAAGCCCTTATCGAGCGCATCAAGGGCCCCGATTTCCCGACGGGCGCCCTTGTGGTGGGCCGCAAGGGCATCGAAGAGGCGTACCGCACCGGCCGCGGCTCCATCACCATGCGCGCTGTCGTCGAGGTCGAGGAGATCCAGAACCGCCAGTGCCTGGTGGTCACGGAGCTGCCGTACCAGGTCAACCCGGACAACCTCGCGCAGAAGATCGCCGACCTGGTGAAGGACGGCAAGATCGGCGGCATCGCCGACGTCCGGGACGAGACCAGCTCCCGTACGGGTCAGCGTCTCGTCATCGTGCTCAAGAGGGACGCGGTCGCCAAGGTCGTACTGAACAACCTCTACAAGCACACGGACCTGCAGACGAACTTCGGCGCCAACATGCTGGCGCTGGTCGACGGCGTCCCGCGCACCCTCTCCCTGGACGCGTTCATCCGTCACTGGGTGACGCACCAGATCGAGGTCATCGTCCGCCGTACGCGCTTCCGGCTGCGCAAGGCCGAGGAGCGGGCGCACATCCTGCGCGGCCTCCTCAAGGCCCTGGACGCCATCGACGAGGTCATCGCGCTGATCCGGCGCAGTGACACGGTCGAGATCGCGCGCGGGGGCCTGATGGAGCTCCTGGAGATCGACGAGATCCAGGCCAACGCCATCCTCGAGATGCAGCTGCGCCGACTGGCCGCCCTGGAGCGCCAGAAGATCATCCAGGAGCACGACGAACTCCAGGCGAAGATCACCGAGTACAACGAGATCCTGGCCTCGCCGGTCCGCCAGCGCGGCATCGTCAGCGCGGAGCTCGCCGCGATCGTCGAGAAGTACGGCGACGACCGCAAGACCATGCTGGTGCCTTACGACGGTGACATGTCCATCGAGGACCTGATCGCCGAGGAGGACATCGTCGTCACCGTCTCGCGCAGCGGCTACGTCAAGCGCACCAAGACCGTCGACTACCGCGCGCAGAAGCGCGGCGGCAAGGGCGTACGCGGCACGAAGCTGAAGGAAGACGACATCGTCGACCACTTCTTCGTCTCGACGACCCACCACTGGCTGCTGTTCTTCACCAACAAGGGCCGGGTGTACCGCGCGAAGGCGTACGAGCTCCCCGACGCCGGCCGGGACGCGCGCGGACAGCACGTCGCCAACCTGCTGGCCTTCCAGCCCGACGAGGCCATCGCCGAGATCCTCGCCATCCGCGACTACGAGGCGGTGCCGTACCTCGTGCTCGCCACCAAGGCGGGCCTGGTGAAGAAGACGCCTCTGAAGGATTACGATTCGCCGCGCTCCGGCGGTGTCATCGCGATCAACCTCCGTGAGATGGAGGACGGTTCCGATGACGAACTGATCGGTGCCGAACTCGTTTCGGCCGACGACGATCTGCTTCTGATCAGCAAGAAGGCACAGTCGATCAGGTTCACCGCCACGGACGAGTCGCTGCGCCCCATGGGCCGCGCCACCTCGGGTGTCAAGGGCATGAGCTTCCGCGAGGGAGACGAGCTGCTCTCGATGAATGTTGTTCGACCCGGTACGTTCGTGTTCACTGCCACCGACGGCGGGTACGCGAAGCGGACCGCGGTCGACGAGTACCGCGTCCAGGGTCGCGGCGGCCTCGGCATCAAGGCCGCCAAGATCGTCGAGGACCGCGGCTCTCTCGTCGGCGCGCTGGTGGTCGAGGAGACCGACGAGATCCTCGCCATCACGCTGGGCGGCGGTGTGATTCGTACGCGAGTCAACGAGATCAGGGAGACGGGCCGTGACACCATGGGCGTCCAACTGATCAACCTGGGCAAGCGCGATGCCGTCGTCGGTGTCGCACGTAACGCCGAGGCGGGACGCGAGGCGGAGGAAGTCGACGGCGACGTGGCCGTCGACGAGACCGCCGAGGGGGCCGCGACCACCGGCACGGACGAGGGTGACGCACCCTCGGCCGAGTAGCACGAGGAGAGAGTCATCGTGAGCGGAGCCACGGGCGGCGCCGGGTCGTCCGGTACCTCGACCGGTTCTACGGGCGGTACGGACGGCGGCGGCCGTGGCTCCGCCGCGCCCGCGACCGACACGCACACCACCCAGCTGAAAGCGATCAAGTCGCCCGCGCAAGGCCCTTCCTCGCCCGACGCACCTGGAACCCAGGGGGGAACCGTGACGGACACCCGAGGCTCGCAGACCCAGCAGTACGCGGCCGGCGCGGGCGCCCAGCAGCAGCCCCAGCCCGCGCCCGCGGGAGGGCAGCAGGCGGCCCCCGCGTCACCGCTGCCCGGGGAACGGCAGTCGCAGCAGCCCGCCGCGCCCTACCACCCGCCGCAGGCCTACCAGACGCCCGCTCCGGGAAGCGCGGTACGTCGGCCGCGCACGGGGGCGAGCACAACGCCGCGCACCCGCAAGGCGCGCCTGCGGGTGGCCAAGGCCGACCCGTGGTCGGTGATGAAGGTCAGCTTCCTGCTCTCCATCGCGCTGGGCATCTGCACGATCGTGGCGTCCGCGGTGCTGTGGATGGTCATGGACGCGATGGGCGTCTTCTCGACGGTCGGCGGCACGATCTCCGAGGCGACCGGCTCCAACGAGTCGAACGGCTTCGACCTGCAGTCCTTCCTCTCGCTGCCGCACGTCCTGATGTTCACGTCGATCATCGCGGTCATCGACGTCGTCCTCGCGACGGCGCTGGCGACGCTCGGCGCGTTCATCTACAACCTTTCCGCCGGCTTCGTGGGCGGCGTCGAGCTGACGCTCGCGGAGGACGAGTGACGAGGAGTAGTACGGCGGCGGTCGGCTGACGGCGGGCCGTCCGAGGTCGGACGACGGTTGCCGTCGGGAGGCGGTTTCAAACCTCTCCTGACGGTTCTCCGACAACCGATTTTGGGACTGCCCACGTCGTGCGCTAATCTTCAGGAGTCAGCGCGCGGGACACACACCGCAGAGCGCGGCGGGGCTATAGCTCAGTTGGTTAGAGCGCATCCCTGATAAGGATGAGGCCACAGGTTCAAATCCTGTTAGCCCCACCAGCGAAAAGACCCCCAGTCCACCAGGGCCGGGGGTTTTTCGCGTCCCTGGTAGTTGGCCTGCCCGATTGTCACGCCCCGCCGATTGTCAGTGCCGGATGAGAGCCTGGTCGGCATGATCGTCGAACGGGCTTACGCGCATCTCGCCGAGGGCGAGCTGGGGGAGGACGGCCAGTGGCCGTGGTCCGTGCCGTGTGTGCGGCAGCTGCTGGATGACGGCCTGAGATTCACCGCGCCGGTCACCTTCCTGGTGGGGGAGAACGGCTCGGGCAAGTCGACCCTCGTCGAGGCGCTCGCGGAGGGCTTCGGCCTGGACTCATGGGGCGGATCCGCGGGCTACAAGTACGCGAGTTGGCGTGAGCCGTCGGCCCTGGGCGGGCGGATACGGTTCGAGGCGACGGCGGCCGGCCGCCGCATGCTGCGCGGGCCTCGTACGCGCCGCAGGGGCTTCTTCCTGCGGGCGGAGACGGCGCTGGACGCGCTGGGCCGGGAGCAGAAGTCCGGAAGGCTGTCCGGGGCCGCGGACGAGATGAGCCACGGCGAGGGCTTTCTGATGGCCTTCCGCGAGCGGTTTCAGGAGCCTGGGCTGTACGTCCTTGACGAGCCCGAGGCCGCGCTGTCCTTCGCTTCTTGTCTTCAACTCGTGGGGCAACTGCACGAACTGGGGCGTTCCGGCGCACAGATCATCTGCGCGACGCACTCACCTGTGCTGACGGCGCTGCCAGGCGCCGAGATCATCGAGGTGGGTGACCACGGAATGCGTCCCGCCGGCTGGCGGGATCTGGAAATCGTCGACCACTGGCGGCGTTACCTCAACGATCCCTGGGCCTATCTCCGGCACATCGTCGAGCCGGGATGAGGCGGACCGGGCCGGATGAAGCGCGCCGGAGTACTGCTGGAGGGGCTGCCGTCAGAAGCGGGTGCCGTGTACGCAGGCTCGCTGTGACGGCGGGTTCGGAGCAGAGGGGACAAGGCTCGCGGAGGGCTATACCTGGGGCGAGCCCGGGTTTCAGCGTTGATGCGGGACGAGTGGCCGTTCCGGGGCTTCGTCGTGGGCGCATTCGCGGGTGGTCGATGCGGACCCTGCGGCTTCCGTCTCCGTGAGCGGCCGGTGTCGGCAGCTGGGTGTCTTGCCGTGCGCCTCGGCCCGGATGCGCTGCTTCATCGTGGGGGGCAGGGCTCTGGCGTAGGACCAGGCCCAGTGGGGCATCGCCGGGACCGTCAGTTCAGCGCTGCGGTTGTTGTCGTCGCCTCCGCTCCGGCGGCTCGTCTCGGTGTGCGGGACGGCCGCGGCCGCGGTGTTGGTGACGAATCCGAGCGCCGTGCACAGCGCGAGAAAGGCGGTGACGATGGCTGTCCACAGGTTCATGACCTTGTTCCTGGTCATGGCCCCTCACTTTCGGGTTGGGCGATTTGCGTACTTTCCTCATGATGTGTATGGGGGCCGCGAAGTCATGTACCGACGCCCATGACGCGTCGATCTTCAGATGAACACCACTCGAATGGGCGCAAGAGGCTCGACGAGTGAGCGAAACTGGAGGAAGGGTGCCAAATGTCACCGTCCGTCGGGGTGTGATCACCCTCTGATCGGAGCGACGGCATCCGCTTCTACTGGGGTGTGGCGACGGGCAGTTGAGCGCCGACGCAGGTCACCGATTGATATCGACCGGTGTGTATAGTCGGGCGCCAGAGGTCCCCTACGTCAAGAAAGACGAGGTCGCGCGGTGAAGAAGCTTCTCCTGGTCGCACTGGCCGCCATCGGCGGGCTCCTCGTGTACCGCCAGATCCAGGCGGATCGCGCCGAGCAGGATCTGTGGACGGAGGCGACTGACTCCGTGCCCACGGGTTCGTGAGCCACCACGACGGATCGCACACAGACCCCGGCCGCCCGAGCGGTCGGGGTTTTGTGTGTCCGGCGGCAGGTCGGGTGCCGCGGCTTCGAGTTGCGGAAGCGACGCGCAGGTCCTAGAGCCGGGTGTTTCGGACTGTCGTACGGATTGCGGGGGTGACGCGCGACCGGGCTGGGCAGGATGGGCGACGGTCCATGGTCCGACGGTGACGAGGAGTGGCGCGTGATGAGGCGGCGGCGTGCGGCGCGGTGGCGCACCGCGAGGATGCTCCGCGCTGTGAGGCGGCGGTCCCCGAGGGTGCGGCGGTCCCCGAGGATGCGGCGCCCCGCGAGGATGTGGCGCGGTCATACCTCGGCACGCGCGCGTGTGGCCGTCGTGGCGGGGCTGCTGATCTGCACGACGGCTGTTCTGCCGGGTCTGCCCGCGCAAGCCGCCGGGACTCCCGGCCCCTACGCCTTCGCACCGGACGCCCGCGCCGTCACAGGCGCGACCAGCAGCGCGGACGCCGTACCCCTCACACCGGGCACGCGGTACAAGAGCTCCCTGCCCAGTGAGGCAGAGATCCACTATCGCCTCGATCTCGACGCCACCTCGGACGTGTACGTGTCCGTGACCGCTGTCCCCCCGCTCGGCAGCACGATCTACGCGGGCGACGGCATCAAGGTGTCCGTGCGGGACGCGGTCGGCCATGTCTGTTCCCAGGACACCCAGACCTTCGGCGTCGTCCACAGCCCGCGTCCGATTGCGGCATGGGGCGCGCGGGAGACGTCCGTCAACCGGCCTCGCTGCGAGATCGCGGGCACCTATGACGTGATCGTCGAACGCACCGGTACGGCGGAGTCCGCACCGGATACCTGGGGCCTGGAGCTCTTCGCCGCCTCCGAGCCGCCCCTGAAGCAGACCGGCGAGACGAGCGCACCCGAGGTCTGGGACTCCGCCTCACCCGCTCCCCTCCCCGGCGACGGCGAGCACCGCGAGGGCGGCTCCGGCTTCGCTTCCGCGGTCTCTGTCGGCCAGGGCGTCTGGACCGCCGACATCGAGCCCGGGCGGACGCTCTTCTACAAGGTGCCGCTCGACTGGGGCCGCCAGTTGTACGCCACCGCCGAACTCGGCAGCTCGAACAGTGGCGACGGCTACGCGGTCGGCGCCCTGAACGTCTCGCTCTACAACCCCGTCCGCGGCTTCGTCGACGACGCGAGCGCCAACTACAACGGCCGGCGGAAGGCCGCCGAACTCGACCCCTTGCCGCCGGTCGCGTACGAGAACCGGTACGCCGGCCCCGACCGGCTCAGCGCCATGCGGTTCGCCGGTTCCTACTACCTCGTGGTGCACCTGGCGGCCGAGGTGGCGGAGAGATACGGCGAGGGGCCGTTCGAGCTGACGCTGCGCGTGCGGGAGGAGGGTACGGGGCAGGCCGGTCCCGGTTATGCGGGGGAGTCCGAGCCGGGGAATGTGTTCCAGGTCTCGGCGGCGGAGCGGGAGGCGGCCGCGGGCGGCGCGGCCGGAGCCGGGGGTGGCGGGGGCGCTGCGATGACCGTGCTCGCGGTGAGCGGGATCGGGGCGGGGACGTTGGTGCTGGTGGTGTTGGGGGTGTGGATGGTGGTGGCTCGGCGGAGGGTTGCGGGCTGACCGTGAATCCAGGCCGACCGTGAATCCAGGCCAACCGTGAACCCAGGCCGACCGTGAGCCCAGGCCGACCGTGAACTCAGGCCGACCGTGAACTCAGATGTGGGCCAGTGCCCAGAACCCCACGGCATAACAGACCAACGCCAGCAGCAGGAGCGGCACCGTCACCTTGGCCGGCGGCCCGGGGCGGCGGGCGACGCGTCGGGGTGCGCGTCGGGTGGCGCGGTGACCGCCGCGGCGGCTCGGCTGCGGAATTGGGGGCGCCGGAGTTGGAACCTGCGGGCTCTGAGCGGTGTACGAAGCAGTAGAGGCATCGACGCGCTGATGGTGCGCCGGCGTCGTCGTCGGAGGCTGAGCCGGGTACTGCGGTGTGCGTGGCTGGGGGGAGGACAGTACGTGCGTGGTGTCGTAGGGGGAAGTGTGAGCCGAGTGATGCTGCACGCTGTCGTGTGCCTGGCTGCCCGTCTGTACCTGGCCGTGTCCTTGCGCCTGGATCTGCGCCTGGGCCTGGATTTGTGCCTGGGCCTGGTGTGGTGGTGTCGCGTGGGGGTGAGGCAGGGGCGATTCAGCGTGCAGGGGAGTCTGAGGGGAGGAGCCGGTGGACTGAGGCGGGGGCAGATGGAAGCTGCCGGTGTCCGACATGGAGAGAGGACCGCTGCTGTCGCCTGACTGCGGCGTGGGCTCGGACGCGGACGGGGTGAAGTCCGAAGCCGGACTCGGCTCCGCCACACGTCGGCGCGGATCGTGGGATACGGCGCTCGAGCCAGTGTCAGTTGCCGAGTTCGCGAGCCCGGCGAAGCTCGCCACCCCCGCCGAGCCCGATGGGCTCCCCGGCCCCGACCCTGACCCCGTCGCCGCCCCCGGCCCCGTCACCGACCCCGCCGAGCCCTCACCGACCCGCCCAGAGCCGCCCCTCCCCCCTTCGATCCCCGGCGCCTGTTTGAGCGGCCCGTTCGACGTGAACCCCGGTGGAAGTGGCCCGAGTTGGTCGAAGATCTCGATGATCTCGTCGTCGGGACCGGGTTCCGGCAGCAGCTCGACGGCCACGGCAAGGGCCTTGCGCGCACCCGTCGCCGTACGGAACCGCGCGTGCGGATCCGGCTGCAGCAGCGAGGCCACGACCTGCCAGAGCGGTTCCGGAATGCCCTGGGGCGCACCGGGCGTTCCGTGCGCGCTGAAGTACTGGACGAGCGCCTTGGCGTCCGGCTTGGCGCCCTCCAGCAGATACAACGCGACCAGCCCCACGGCGAACAGATCGGCGGGGAAGTCCGGCTCCGCTCCCATGAGTTGCTCGGGTGCCAGGTAACCGGGCGTCCCCACCACGAGGTTGGTCTCGGTCAGGCGCGGCTCACCGAGCCGCATGGCGATGCCGAAGTCGGACAGCCGCAGCCGCGGGCGACCCGTGCCGGTGGCTTCGAGGAGCAGGTTGGCGGGCTTGATGTCACGGTGGACCACGCCCTCCGCGTGCACGGCGGACAGTCCCGCGAGGAGCTGGTCGAGGAGGACGCAGACGAACGAGGGCGGCAAGGGGCCGTAGTCCCCGATGAGATGGACCAGCGAACCGCCGGCCACCAGGTCCATGGTGAACAGGACCTTGTCGTCGTCGGCGGCCCAGCTGGCGGGCGCGAGCACATGCGGGTGATCGATCCGGAGGGCCTGCTCGCGGACGAAACGCAGCAAGGAGTGCGCGTCGCTCTGTTGCAGCACCTTGGCGGCCACATACCGACGGCGGCGATGGTCCCAGGCACGCCAGACGGCGCCGACACCTCCGCGCCCGATCGGGTCGACCAGTTCATACCGCCCGGCGAAGACCTCACCCATGGCTGTGCGTCGCTCCTCCCCCTCCGGTTACCCCCCTTGCTTCCCCCACGACGAGCGATACGACTCCCCCTCGCTGACCGTCCTTCGCGCACTCCCCCGCACGACCCCTCGTGCCCGCTCAGGACGCAGACCGTCGGCCCGGCTACCGACCCCCTCGGCGACCGGGCCTCCGGGTCAGCTCTGGTGGGACTGGTAGTGCGCGACCGCGTCGGAGGTGCGGCCGGCGCCGTACACCCGGAGGAACTCTGCCAGTTCCGGGTGGGTGGGGGCGAGGGTGTCCGCGGCGTCGATGATGTCGCCCGCGGCCGCCACGGAGCGCAGGAGCGACTGGATCTCACGGACCACCCGCTTGACCGTGGGCGCGCCCGAACTGTTCGTCGTCTGTGTTGTGTTGCTGAGCACCGAGCCCCCCTGCGACTTCTTGATCTCCTCCATGCGCTCGGTGGCCTCGGCCGCGCTCACGCTGCCGTCCGCGACCTGCCCCGCCAAGTCCTGCAGCAGCTGCACCCGCTGGACCACGGCTGGATTGCCGATCTTCGCCCGCTGTCCGCTCATCAGCTGCGACAGCATCGGTGCGGACAGTCCCAGTACCCCCGCGAGACGAGCCTGGTTGAGACCAAGATCGTCGATGAGCTTACGGAAGAGCGTCCCCAGCGGCTCCCCGTACCAGTTCCGCTGCAGATCCCGCGCTCTTGCGGTGGCTTCCTGCTGTGCGGCGTCCATTGCGTCTCCCCATCGCTTCCCCAAAACCGCGGTTCGCTGTAGCGAACCACGCCGAGCATCCTACGGAGAGTGGTCGTTTACCGGGACCCCCAATCCTTTTGCGGGATCCGGGGGGCGACCGGGTACTCTGGTCTGGGCGCCCGCCGGACTGGGGTTTCTTCCGGCCGGACGTTCCTTTTGAGGGGCCTTAGCTCAGTTGGTAGAGCGCTGTCTTTGCATGGCAGATGTCAGGGGTTCGACTCCCCTAGGCTCCACACACCAAGCCCTCTGACCTACGGAAACGCAGGTCGGAGGGCTTTCGCATGCGCGGGCACACCACCGGTACCGAGGAGACGCAGGCGCTCCTGACCGGTCGTCATCAGAGAAGTCGGCATGAGAAAAGGTGGTGTGCGCCCGCCGGGGCGCACACCACCCATCGTTCCTGCCGTTCCTGCCGTTCCTGCCGTTCCTGCCGTTCCTGCCGTTCCTGCCGTTCCTGCCGTTCCTGGAGAGCCGTGAAGCCGTGAAGCCGTGAGGAGGGGAAAGCCCCTCACATCACCGTCCCTCGTCCCCCCGAGCCGCCTCCTCCTCGGCCTCCTTCGCCTGGACCTCCGGGTCCAGGCCGGACTGGCCGCTGCCGTCCACTGCAGCGAGACGGCCCGACTCGGGCACCTCGGTCGCGGCGGGCGGCTCGACCAGCCAGTCCGGGTTGGCCTGCTTGTCCCACCACTTCCACGCGGCGAAAGCACCGCCCGCCAGAACACCGAGCACCGCCAGCACCTTCACGGCACGACCGGCCTTGGCGCGCCGCTCGTGCTTGCGGACCAGCTTCTGGATCTCCTTGGCCGAGACCTGACCGCGCAGCGCGGCCAGTGCCGCGACGCCACGCGCGGCGGCCTCGTCCCTCACGGGCCCGGCCACGGCCGCCGCGTGTGCGAGCCTCGGCCGGGAGTATTCGGCAGCCTGCCGGGCTGCCTTGCGCGTACGGAACGCGGCCTCATGAGCTGCGTGGTCGACCTTCGGTGGTACATGCGCACGAGCCTGTTCCAGATACGGCGCCACATGCGCGCCGTACTGGAGACGCGCCTGCGCTCGGGCCTGCTCGGTGGCCTGCGACACCATCGGCGCGAGCCGTGTGCGCGCCTCCTGTGCATATTGCGCGGCCCTGTCCTTGGCGGTGTCGGCGTAGGGCGCCACCACTTCCGCGGCGTGCAGCACGCTGTCCTTCGCCGAGCCGGTCGCGGCGCGCACGCTGTCGATGCGGGTCACGGGATCCTCCTCCTCGGTGGCGTACGGTAATTCGACTTTCCACCCTTTTACGGATCATGCCTGCCGGAACGCTGTGCGGCATGTGAGGGCGGGCATATGGGTGCCGATGAACTTGATCAAACGCAATAACGGACCAATGCGGTGCAACGGTGGCTTGTCGTCGACAATGCCATGGTTCGCCGTCTCCCGCCCCTGCCAGGTACCCACTCGACGACTTTTCTGCAAGCGGAGCGCCGGGTTGCGTACCGGTGAACGACAGCTGGGCGACGGAGCTCGGCGGCCGTGCGAGGATCGAGGGGTCACAGGAAGACAACGGAAGGCAGATCGTGGCTGAGCAGCTCTACGCCACCCTGAAGACCAACCACGGCGACATCGAGGTCCGGCTCCTCCCGAACCACGCGCCGATCACGGTCAAGAACTTCGTCGAACTCGCCAAGGGTGAGCGTGAGTGGACGAACCCCACCACCGGTGAGAAGTCCACGGCCAAGCTCTACGACGGCACGGTCTTCCACCGGGTCATCAGCGGCTTCATGATCCAGGGCGGTGACCCGCTGGGCAACGGCACCGGCGGCCCGGGCTACCAGTTCCAGGACGAGTTCCACCCGGACCTCGCCTTCGACAGGCCCTACCTGCTCGCCATGGCCAACGCCGGCCCGGGCACCAACGGCTCGCAGTTCTTCATCACCGTCTCGCCGACGACCTGGCTCAACCGCAAGCACACCATCTTCGGTGAGATCACCGACGCGGCCAGCCAGAAGGTCGTCGACGCCATCGCGACCCTCCAGACGAACCCGCGCACCGATCGCCCGCTCAACGACGTGGTGATCGAGTCCGTCGTCGTCGAGACCCGCTGAGGCCGAGTCCGACACCTCCCACAGGGAACCAAACGCCCCGCTCGTCCGTAAGGATGAGCGGGGCGGTGCATTGAGGACGTGCATCGCGTACGACGACCTAGGGGACCTCATGGACCAGCCGGCAGGCAGCCCGCAGGACGCGCAGAGCCTGCCCGTCTGCTACCGCCATCCGGACCGCGAGACCGGCATCCGCTGCACCCGCTGCGAGCGGCCCATCTGCCCCGAGTGCATGGTCAGCGCATCCGTCGGCTTCCAGTGCCCCGACTGCGTCCGCGGCGGCTCCGGCACCGGACACGCCCCCAGCGCCGCCCAGCCCCGCACCCTCGCCGGCGGCACCATCGCCGCGGACCCCCGGCTGCTCACCAAGATCCTCATCGGGATCAACCTCGCGGTCTTCATCGCCGTCCAGACCAGCACCTCGCTCCTGAACGACCTGGTCCTCATCGGCGCCTGGCCCCCCGCCCCCTTCAGCCCCACCGAAGGCGTCGCCGAAGGCGAGTGGTGGCGCCTGGTGACCTCGATGTTCACGCACGAGGCCATCTGGCACATCGCCTTCAACATGCTCAGCCTCTGGTGGCTCGGCGGCCCCCTCGAAGCCGCCCTCGGCCGCGTCCGCTACCTCGCGCTCTACTTCTGCTCCGGCCTCGCGGGCAGCGCCCTCACCTACCTGCTGGTCGCCCCCACCACGGCCTCGCTCGGCGCCTCCGGCGCTGTCTTCGGTCTCTTCGGCGCCACCGCCGTCCTCATGCGCCGGCTCCAGTACGACATGCGGCCGATCATCGCCCTGCTGGTGATCAACCTGATCATCACGTTCGGCTGGGGCAATATCGCCTGGCAGGCCCACGTGGGCGGCCTCGTCGCCGGCGTCGTCATCGGCTACGCCATGGTCCACGCCCCACGTGAGCGCCGGACGCTGGTCCAGTACGGCACATGTGCGCTGGTCCTGGCCGTGGTCGTGCTGATGACCGCGTTGAGAACGCTCCAGCTCACCTGAGCGGGGCGGTCATCCACCTGAGCCCCACTGTTGTCCACAGCGTGTGGCGGATCTTGTGCACACTGTGTGGGAACAACTGTGCCCCCTGTCACTGACCAGCGTTTCCGCAGGTCAGGCAGGGGGCGAACAAGTTTTCGGTAGCGTGCGGTTTACCGGTACTTCCGTCACACCGGCGTCAACACTCGATGAGTTATCCACAGATCGTCTTTCTTTTTCCCCACTGTGGAAAACGGCTGTGGATAACTCAGCGGATAGCCCTGGGCAGAGCTGGGTTCACCGAGCGGTGGCCGCCGGTTCGAGTGCTGCCTCGACCGCTACTTCCACTGCGTGGAGACGCCGAATCCGGCGGCGATGAAGCCGAAGCCCACCACGATGTTCCAGTTGCCCAGCGCTTCGAGTGGCAGTGAACCGTCGGTCACATAGAAGACGACGATCCAGGCCAGGCCGATGATGAACATGGCCAGCATCACGGGCGCGACCCATGCGCGGCTGTTCAGCTTGATGGCGGTCGCCTGCTTCGACGGCGGCGGCGTGTAGTCGGCCTTCTTGCGGATACGTGACTTCGGCACGAGAGTCTCTCCTGTCGATGCGCTGCGTGGCCGCGCAGGGAACTGTGGCTGGCTCCGGGGCAGCGTACAAGGGGACTCTGATGGCTCCCCCGGGCGTCCGTTAGCGTAGTGCTTCCGCGGCGCCGAAGGAGATAAGGGTACGTTGAGCAATTCTGCCGACTCTCCCGGGACGGGCTCCAGCCCTGTTCGTGGCCGTTTCCGGCCGGTGCGGGTGCTCACCGCGGCCGTCTTCGCCCTCGCCGGGCTGATTTTCTTCACCAGCTTCGACACGGCCAAGGGCACCAATATCCGCACGGATGCCTCACTACTGAAGCTTTCGGACCTGATCCATGAGCGCAGCCGTGAGAACGGTGAGCGCAATGACTCCAACGCGGCCCTGCGGGATGATGTGGAGGCGCTTGCCGAGCGGGATGACGGCAGCACCAAGGCGGAGGACGACAAGCTGTCGGGGCTGGAGCGCAGCGCGGGCACACAGAAGCTGACGGGCGAGGCGATCACGGTCACGCTCAATGACGCTCCGCCGGACGCCACCGCCAAGCTCCCCGGCTATCCCGAGCCGCAGCCGGACTATCTGGTCATCCACCAGCAGGATCTCCAGGCGGTGGTCAACGCGCTGTGGCAGAGCGGGGCCAAGGGCATCAAGGTCATGGACCAGCGGCTGATCTCCACGAGCGCGGTGCGCTGTGTGGGCAACACCCTGATCCTTCAGGGCCGGGTCTACTCGCCGCCGTACAAGATCACGGCCGTCGGTGACCCCGAGAAGATGCAGCAGGCGCTCGCGGCCTCGCCGGCGATCCAGAACTACATGGTGTACGTCAATGTCTACGGCCTCGGCTGGAAAGTAACCGAGGACGGCACGGTGACTCTGCCCGGCTACTCGGGCACAGTGGATCTGCAGTACGCCAAGCCCGTGGAGTGAGCCTCGCTGGAGCTGCCGGTGCGCGTAGTCGTCAGGACCGTCAGCGAACTGTGCATCACCATCGGCACGGTGATCGTCCTGTTCGTCGTCTATGTACTGTTCTGGACCGGCGTAAAGGCCGACAGCGTCATGGACGACCAGATCGATCAGTTACAGGACCAGTGGGCGCAGAGTGCCGTACGCCCCACCGACGCGGCTCCCGGCGGCGCGGCGAGTCCGGGCGCGGCGACTCCGGGCGCGGCGGCCGGTCCGCCGAAGCCGGCGCCGTATGCCACGGACAAGCCCTTCGCGATCATGTACATCCCGCGTCTTGGTTTCACGTGGAACAAGCCGGTTCTCGAAGGCACCGCCACCAAGACCCTGAAGAAGGGGCTCGGCCACTACGCGAACACCGCCCAGCTTGGCCAGAAGGGCAACTTCTCGGTGGCCGGCCACCGGCGTACGTACGGCGACCCCTTCAAGGATTTCCCCAGGCTGCGCCCGGGTGACGCGGTGGTGCTGACGGACGGGACGACCTGGTTCACCTATCGGATCGACAAAGGCCCCTACAAAACACTGCCCACCGACATTGAGGTGATCGACCCTGTGCCCCGTAAGTCGGGGTACACACGTTCAGGCCGCTATCTGACCCTGACCACGTGCGATCCCGAGTGGGGGCACAGTCATCGGCTGATCGTGTGGGCACATCTGGACTCCACCCAGCCTGTGGAGGCCGGGAAACCTAAGGCGTTGCGCCGTTAGTCTGTTGGCTGTAACGGCGTGAGTCTGGTGCCGTGGTGCGACGGAAGGGACGGCATGTACGGCTGGATCTGGCGGCATCTGCCGGGGAACGCGTGGGTGAGGGCGCTGCTCTCGCTCGCTCTGGTCGTGGCCGTGGTCTACGTCCTCTTCAACTATGTCTTTCCGTGGGCCGAACCGCTGCTGCCCTTCAACGATGTGACGGTGGACAACCAGTGAGCGCGCGCATCCTCGTCGTGGACAACTACGACAGCTTCGTCTTCAACCTGGTCCAGTACCTGTACCAGCTGGGTGCCGAGTGCGAGGTGCTGCGCAACGACGAGGTGTCGACCGCGCACGCCCAGGACGGCTTCGACGGTGTACTGCTGTCGCCGGGCCCGGGTACGCCGGAGCAGGCGGGCGTGTGCGTGGACATGGTCCGGCACTGCGCATCGACCGGAGTGCCGGTCTTCGGTGTCTGCCTCGGTATGCAGTCGATGCAGGTGGCGTACGGCGGTGTCGTGGACCGTGCGCCGGAGCTGCTGCATGGCAAGACCTCGCTGGTCGAGCACGGGGGCAAGGGCGTCTTCGCGGGCCTGCCGACGCCGTTCACGGCGACCCGCTACCACTCGCTGGCGGCGGAGCCGGAGACGGTGCCGGCCGACCTCGAGGTCACCGCACGTACGCACGACGGCATCATCATGGGCCTGCGTCACCGTGAACTCCCGGTCGAGGGCGTGCAGTTCCACCCCGAGTCGGTGCTGACCGAGCACGGGCACCGGATGCTGGCCAACTGGCTGGTGGAGTGCGGCGACCAGGGTGCGATGGCGAGGTCGACCGGGCTCGCCCCGGTGGTGGGCAGGGCCACGGCGTGACCGCGCTGCGCCCTGAGCGCGAGTCCGGCGCCGCGTACGGGGAGTCCTTCACGGACTCCTACGGCGACGCCGGCGACCAGGGGACCTCGTACGGGCAGCAGCCGTACGGGGACTCGGGTGCGCTCGGGGAGTGGTACGGCGGGGAGAGCTACGTCACTCAGGCGCAGGGCGCCGAGGGGCAGGACGGCGTCGGGTACGGCGGCGAGGGTTTCGGGGCCGAGAGTTACGGGGCCGAGAGTTACGGCACCGAGGGATACGGCGCTCAGGGCTACGGCGATGAAGTGCCCCCCGCGCCCCAAGAGCCGTACGCGGAGCCGTACATACCCCCGGCGGACGACGAGACCGTGGCTCTGCGGGTCCCCGATCCGCCGCCGCCCTATGGCGAGCCCATATCGGCCTCTCCTGCCTCCTCCGCCTCATCGGCCTCTTCCACCCCGACAGGCGGACGCGCGGCCCGCAGAAAGGCCGCCAAGCGGCGTCACGGGCGTCATGGCGGTTCCCGCCCGGCCTCGGAGGCCGCCGAGGCAGGCTCGGAGAGTTCCGGCGCTCCCCTGTCGCGTGTGGAGGCCCGTCGGCAGGCGCGGGCGCGCAAGGCCAGCCCGGCCACCGTCGTCAGCCGGGCGATCGGGGAGGTGTTCATCACCACCGGCGTGCTGATGCTGCTGTTCGTGAGCTACCAGCTGTGGTGGACGAACGTCCGGGCGCACGCACAGGCGGACAAGGAAGCCAGCAGCCTCCAGGACGACTGGGCGAACGGCAAGCGCAACCCGGGGACCTTCGAGCCGGGGCAGGGCTTCGCCATCCTGCACATCCCGAAGCTGGACGTCGTCGTCCCGATCGCGGAGGGCATCAGCAACAAGAAGGTGCTCGACCGGGGCATGGTCGGCCACTACGGCGAGGACAAGCTGAAGACGGCGATGCCGGACGCCAAGACGGGCAACTTCGGGCTGGCCGGCCACCGCAACACCCACGGCGAGCCATTCCGCTACATCAACCGGCTCGCTCAGGGCGACGACATCGTCGTGGAGACGCAGGACAAGTACTTCGTGTACAAGATGGCGTCGATCCTGCCGGTGACGTCGCCGAGCAATGTGAGCGTGCTGGATCCGATTCCGCCGGGGTCGGGTTTCACCAAGCCGGGCCGGTACATCACACTCACCACATGCACGCCGGAGTTCACCAGTAAGTACCGGTTGATCGTCTGGGGCAAGATGGTCGAGGAACGGCCGCGCAGCAAGGGCAAGCCGGATGCGCTCGTCAGTTAAGGGCAGATGAAAAGTGGCAGCGACCACCGAGGGCACGGAAGATCACACGGCCGCTCCCGCGTCACGGCGCCCCCCGGCTCGCCGCCGCGGAATGGGCCGGATCGCGATGGCGGTCAGCGTCTTCGGCGAACTCCTCATCACGGCGGGCCTGGTGCTGGGCCTGTTCGTCGTCTATTCGCTCTGGTGGACGAACGTTGTCGCCGACCGCGCGGCGGACAAGCAGGCCGACAAGGTCCGTGACATCTGGGCCCACCAGGACGAGGACTCGGGCCGACCCGCCGAGTACGACGCCAAGAACGGCATCGGCTTCCTGCACGTCCCCGCGATGAGCACGGGCGAGATCCTGGTCGAGAAGGGCACGACGTCGAAGATCCTCAACGACGGCGTCGCCGGCTACTACACCGACCCGGTCAAGGCGACCCTGCCCACCTCGGACAAGAAGGGCAACTTCTCCCTCGCCGCACACCGTGACGGTCATGGCGCGAAGTTCCACAACATCCACAAGCTCAAGCAGGGCGACCCGATCGTCTTCGAGACGAAGGACAAGTGGTTCGTCTACAAGGTCTACGCCGTCCTTCCCGAGACCTCGAAGTACAACGTCCAGGTCCTCTCCGCCGTCCCGAAGGAGTCGGGCCGGAAGAAGGCGGGCCACTACATCACGCTGACGACATGCACGCCGGTGTACACGAGCCGGTACCGGTATGTGGTGTGGGGGGAGCTGGAGCGGGTGGAGAAGGTGGACGAGGAGCGGACGGCGCCGGAGGAGCTGCGCGGCTGACGGAGATTCGCCAGAACGACGGTTCGCCAGAACAACGATTCGCCACAACAACAAGGCCTCGGCACCCTTCAAAGGTGCCGAGGCCTCATGGCGAGCGCTCGGGTCTAGCCGAAGATTCCTCCGTCGCCGTTCCCGCCGTTGTTCCCGCCGTTGTTGCCGAAGCCCACGGTGGTCAGCGTGATCTGGGTGTTCGCCGGGTCGTCAACCTGCTGGTTGCCCTTGGGGTCCTGGTCCGTGACGAAGGCCGTGTCGCTCTGGTCACTGCCGTTGGCGAACTGGATGTTGGTGAAGCCGGCTGCCGCCAGAGTCTGCTTGGCCTGGCCCACCGTCTGACCCACGACGCTCGGCACCGGGGTCTTCTGCTTGGCCTGCTTGCCGATCTGGATGGTCACCGTGGAGTTCTTGTCGGCCTCGCTGCCCGCCTCGGGCGAGGTCGAGATGACCTTGCCGACCTGGTTCGGGTCCTGGGTCTCGACCTCGGTGCAGGTGCCGACCAGTTCGTTGGCCGTCATCTGCGCCTTCGCCTCGTCGCAGGACTTGCCGAGGACGTCCGGCACGGTGGCCTTCTCCTCCTCCTTGGCGACGGTGAGGGTGATCGTGGTGCCCTTCTCGACCTCCTCGCCGCGCCGCGGGTCCTGGTCGAGGACAGTGCCGGGTTCGTCGGAGGAGACCTCACGCGTTTCGGTCTTGATCTCGAACTGGTAGTCGTCGGCCGTGAGCTTCGACTTGGCGTCATCGAGGCTCAGGCCGATCACGCTCGGCACCGTCACCTTCGGCGCACCTGTCGACACCACGACGTCGACCTCGGAACCCTTGTCGAGCTTGGACTTGGGCTCAGGGGCCTGGTCGCAGATCTTGCCCTTGGGCTGGTCCGCGCACTCCTTCTTCGTGACGGTACCCAGCTTGAGGTCGATGTTGGTGAGCAGATCCCTCGCGCTGCCCTCGGTCTCGCCGACGAGGTCCGGGACGGCCACCTGGCTGTTGCTCGCGTTCTCGCCGTCGAAGACCCACTTGCCGATGAGGACCGCGCCGACGAGGACCAGTACGGCCGCGACGGCCAGCAGGATCGTCGAGGTGTTGGACTTCTTCTGGCGGCGGCGGTCCGGGCGGTCGTCGTAGCCGTAGCCGCCGTCGTCCGGGTTCATCGGCGGCAGCATCGACGTGGCGCCGGCGTCCGCGGAGCGCAGGGCCGTGGTCGGCTGGTCGTCCGGGTAGCCGCCGTAGCCCACCGAACCCATCGCGGCCGTCGCGGCGACGGGCTGGCCGTCGAGGCAGGCCTCGATGTCGGCGCGCATCTCGTCGGCCGACTGGTAGCGGTAGTTGGGGTCCTTCGTCAGGGCCTTCAACACGATCGCGTCCATCTCGGGCGTGATCTCGGGGTCGAAGACCGACGGGGCCTGGGGCTCTTCCCGTACGTGCTGGTAGGCGACCGCGACCGGGGAGTCGCCGACGAAGGGAGGGCGGACCGTGAGGAGCTCGTAGAGCAGGCAGCCCGTGGAGTAGAGGTCCGAGCGGGCATCCACCTGCTCGCCCTTCGCCTGCTCCGGCGAGAGGTACTGGGCGGTGCCGATCACGGCGGCGGTCTGGGTCATCGTCATGCCGGAGTCGCCCATGGCGCGGGCGATGCCGAAGTCCATCACCTTGACCTGGCCGTTGCGCGTCAGCATGACGTTCGCCGGCTTGATGTCGCGGTGGACGATGCCGCTGCGGTGGGCGTACTCCAGACCCTGGAGGATGCCGATGGTCATTTCCATGGCGCGCTCCGGCAGCAGCTTGCGGCCGGAGTGAAGCAGCTCACGGAGCGTGGAACCGTCGACGTACTCCATGACGATGTACGGGATCGAGACGTTGTCGATGTAGTCCTCGCCCGTGTCGTAGACCGCCACGATCGCGGGATGGTTGAGCGAGGCGGCCGACTGGGCCTCTCGGCGGAACCGGGCCTGGAAGGACGGGTCGCGCGCGAGGTCCGCGCGCAGCGTCTTCACCGCCACGGTGCGGCCGAGCCGGGTGTCATGCGCGAGGTAGACCTCGGCCATGCCACCACGGCCGAGCACCTGGCCCAGCTCGTACCGGCCGCCGAGGCGACGCGGCTCTTCCATAAGCTACCTACCAGCCCTCTCCGTCGGTCCCGACCTCACCCTTGTGGGTGTGGCGGTGTGCCGTCCGGGCATACCGTACCCGGCTCATCTTGTGTGACCTGGCCAAGCCCGTAACCCGATACAGGACCGGTATCGCAACGTGCACCGATGTGAAGGGGGCGTGAGCGGGGTCACTTCTTGTTGCCGATGACCGCCTCCATGACGCTCTTGGCGATGGGCGCCGCGAGTCCGCCGCCGGAGATGTCGTCGCGGACGGCGTTGTCGTCCTCGATCACCACGGCCACGGCTACCGGCGAGCTGTTGTCGCTGAGCTTGGCGTAGGAAATGAACCACGCGTAGGGGTTCTCGCTGTTGTCCACACCGTGCTGGGCGGTACCGGTCTTGCCGCCGACCTTCACGCCGCTGATCTGCGCGTTCTTACCGGTTCCGTCCTGGACGACTGTCTCCATCATCGACTGCAGGATCTGCGCGTTCTTAGCCGACAGCGGCTCGCTCAGCTCCTCGGGCTCGGTCTTCTCGATGGCGTCGAGGTTGTTGGTCTGGAGCTCGTCGACCATGTACGGCTTCATCAGCGTGCCGTCGTTGGCGACCGCCGAGGCGACCATCGCCATCTGCAGCGGGGTGGCGGCGGTGTTGAACTGGCCGATGGAGGACAGCGCGGTCTGCGAGGGGTTCATGTTGTCGGAGAAGACGGACGCGCTGGAGCGGGTCGGCGTGAACTGCTCCTCGGTGAAGCCGAACTTCTTGGCCGTCTCCAGCATCTTGTCGTTGCCGAGGTCGGAGCCGATCTTGCCGAAGACGGTGTTGCAGGAGTACTGGAGGGCGACCCGCAGCGTCGCGTTCTTGCAGGGGATGTTGCCCTCGTTCGGCAGCTTGGTGGTGGTGCCCTCCATGACCCACGGGTCCGGCGAGTTCGTCTTCGCGTCCGCGTCCGTGTACAGCCCGTTCTCCAGCGCCGCGGCCGCGGTGACGACCTTGAAGGTCGAGCCGGGCGGGTAGACCTCGCGCAGCGCGCGGTTGAGCATCGGGTCGTCCGGGTTGGTCTTCTTCTGGAGCTTCTGCCACGCCTCGGTGTCGGTCGTCGTGGAGTTGCCGGCGAAGGACGAGGGGTCGTACGACGGGTAGGAGGCCAGCGCCAGGATCTTGCCGGTGGACGGCTCGATGGCCGCGACGGCGCCCTTGCCGCCCTGCTTCTTCAGACCCTCGTAAGCGGCCTTCTGCGCGGCGCCACTGAGGGTGGTGACCACGTTGCCGCCCTCCCTCTCCTTGCCGGTGAGCATGTCGAGGGTGTTGCGGAAGAACAGCCGGTCGTCGTTGCCGGTCAGGATGCCGTCCTCGAGGGACTCCAGCTGGTTGGCGCCGAAGGCCTGCGAGGCGTATCCGGTGACAGGCGCCCACATGGGGCCGTTCGTATAGGTGCGCTTGTACTTGAAGTCGCTGCCGGAGGTCTCGTCCGAGCCGGTGATCGCCTTGCCGTCGACGATTATGTCGCCGCGGGGGGTGCCGTAGCGCTCGATGACGACGCGGCGGTTGTTCTTGTCCGTCCTCAACTCATCGGCCTGGAGGTACTGGATCCAGTTGTCGCGGATGAGCAGTGCCAGGACGAGGATTCCGCAGAAGATCGCAATCCGGCGTAGGGGCTTGTTCACGGACGGACCACCTGGGTCATCTCGGCGTCGGGGTTGGGCGCGGGGGTGGGCGCGGGGCGGCGGGCGGTGTCGCTGATGCGGAGCAGGATGCCGATCAGAGCCCAGTTGGCGATGACGGAGGAACCGCCGTACGCCACGAAGGGCAGCGTCATACCGGTCAGCGGGATGAGGCCCATGACACCGCCGGCGACGACGAAGACCTGGAGGGCGAAAGCGCCGGACAGGCCGACGGCCAGCAGTTTGCCGAACGGGTCGCGGGCGGCGAGCGCCGTGCGCACGCCGCGTTCCACGATCAGGCCGTAGAGCAGCAGGATCGCCATGACGCCGGCCAGGCCCATTTCCTCGCCGAAGGTGGCGAGGATGAAGTCGGAGTTGGCGGCGAAGCCGATGAGGTCGGAGTTGCCCTGACCGAGGCCGGTCCCGAGGGTGCCGCCCGAGCCGAAGGCCCACAGGGCCTGCATGGCCTGCTCGGAGTGGACGACGCCGTCGCTGATACCGGAGCGGCTGAGCTGGAACTCGCGCGCGGGGTCGAGCCAGGCCTGCACACGCGTCTGGATGTGGGACTCGAAGCTCGCCACACCGACGGCGCCGACCGCGGACATCAGCAGACCGAAGACGATCCAGCTGGTCCGCTCGGTGGCGACGTACAGCATGATGACGAACATTCCGAAGAACAGCAGCGACGTACCGAGGTCGGTCTCGAAGACCAGGATGAGGATCGAGATCACCCAGACGACGAGGATCGGGCCGAGGTCGCGGCCACGCGGCAGGTAGAGCCCCATGAAGCGACGGCTGGCCAGGGCCAGGGCGTCTCTCTTCACCATGAGATAGCCGGCGAAGAAGACCGCGAGGATGATCTTCGCGAACTCACCGGGCTGGAGTGTGCCGAGGCCGGGGATCTTGATCCAGATCTTGGCGCCGTAGATGTTCGCGCCGAGCCCGGGTACCAGCGGCAGGATCAGCAGGAACAGCGCGGCGGCCATGGAGATGTAGGTGTAGCGCTGAAGGACGCGGTGGTCCTTGAGGAAGATCAGCACTGCCACCAGCAGGGCGACGCCCATCGCGGAGTACAGCAACTGGCGCGGTGCCGCCTCGACGAAGCTGTTGCTCTGCTGGAGTCGCTTCGACTGGTCAAGCCGCCAGATCACGACCAGGCCGAGGCCGTTCAGCAGGGTGGCCAGCGGCAGCATCAGAGGGTCCGCGTACGGCGCGAACTTGCGTACGGCGAGATGGCCGACGCCGGCCAGGAGGCCGAGCCCGAGTCCGTAGCTCAGCAGGCCGGCCGGTACCTGGTCATTGATCGCCAAGCCCACATTGGCGTAGGCGAAGACCGGAATGACGACCGCGAACACCAGCAACGCGAGCTCGGTGTTCCGCCTGCTCGGCGCGCCGATCGCGCCGATCGTGGACGTGTGGTGCGTCGGCGAGTGCGTTGAATTCGTACCGCTCATGGATGTGACGTGGCCTCTCACGGCTTGCCTACTGCGTACCGCAGTTCGTGACGACCTTCTGCTCTTCCTCCGAGAGAGTGGGGCCGGGGCTTGGCGTCGCAGTCGGTGTCGGGGAGGTGGAGGAGGACGGGGGCGGGGACTTGGTGGACGCCGAGGGATTCGGCGTCGGTGTCGCCTTGGACGTAAGGGAGGTACGGGTGGTTCCCGTGGTACCTCCGGCCTCGCCCTCGCCGGTCTTGGAGTTCTTGGCGCTCTCGGCGGCCTGCTGCTCGGACCGCTTCTGGCACGCGGAGGCCTGCAGGGCGAGCTCGTCGATCTTCGCCTGGGCGTCCTTCAGGCCGCCCTCGGTGATGGTCCCCTCGACGAGTTTGCGCTGGTACGGCGGCAGGTACTTGAGTTCGATCTCGGGGTGATCCTTCTCCACCTTCGAGAGCGAGACCCAGGCCAGGTCCTGGCTGATCCCGCGGTACAGGGCGACGTGTTCCTCGTTGGTGCCGACGTAGTACTGGGTCTGCGTCCAGCGCCAGCCGCCGTACAGGCCGCCGCCGATGACGGCGAGCGCGAGGGCCGAGTAGAAGGATCTCTTCAGCCACTTGCGGCCCTTGCGGGGCTTGACGAAGTCGTCGTCGGTGTAGTCGCCGAAGCTGCCCGCCGGGGCGTAGCCGGTGGTGTCGCCGGAGCCGGGCGGGCCGAACTCGCCGCCCCCGCCGCCCTGCCCGGGCACCTGGCGGCCGAGCCCGGAGGCGCGGCCCGCGGGGGTCTGCATGATGCCGTTGTCGTGCAGGTGGTGCTGCTGGTTCTCGGCGACCGCGCCGACCACGACCGGGGTGTCGGACAGCTGCCCGGCCAGGGTGTCGCCGGTGTCCAGGTCGAGGACGTCCGCGACGATCACGGTGATGTTGTCGGGGCCGCCGCCGCGCAGCGCGAGCTGGATGAGCTCCTGCACGGTCTCCTGGGGGCCCTGGTAGCTGGCGAGGGTGTCCTCGAGCGTCTGGTGGGAGACGACGCCGGAGAGGCCGTCGGAGCAGATCAAGTAGCGGTCGCCGGCGCGGACTTCACGGATGGAGAGGTCGGGCTCGACGTGTTCGCCGCTGCCCAACGCCCGCATCAGCAGGGAGCGTTGGGGGTGGGTGGTGGCTTCCTCTTCGGTGATGCGGCCCTCGTCGACCAGCCGCTGCACCCAGGTGTGGTCCTGCGTGATCTGGGTGAGGACGCCGTCGCGCAGCAGGTACGCGCGCGAGTCGCCGACGTGTACGAGGCCGAGGCGCTGCCCGGTCCACAGCAGGGCCGTGAGCGTCGTGCCCATGCCCTCCAGCTGGGGGTCCTCCTCGACCATGGCGCGCAGCTGGTCGTTGGCGCGCTGTACGGCCGTACCGAGGGAGGTGAGGATGTCGGAGCCGGGGATGTCGTCGTCGAGGGCGACGATGGTGGAGATCGCCTCGGAGGAGGCGACCTCGCCCGCGGCCGCGCCGCCCATGCCGTCGGCGATGGCGAGCAGGCGGGGACCGGCGTATCCGG
The DNA here is from genome assembly GCF_055634335.1 of Streptomyces sp. NPDC111802. Taxonomy (NCBI): domain Bacteria; kingdom Bacillati; phylum Actinomycetota; class Actinomycetes; order Kitasatosporales; family Streptomycetaceae; genus Streptomyces; species Streptomyces sp. NPDC111802. The sequence goes on from NZ_JBVKCZ010000032.1 coordinate 91,005, forward strand.
AGTCCTCGTTGCCCTCCCGGATCATGCCTTTGTGCGATCCGGCGGCGAAGCGCAGTGACAGACTCATGCGCACCTCGCCCGTCGGCTCCGGGTACATCCGCACGGTGCCCACCCTCCGGTCGGGAGCGCGCCGGGGCCCGTGGTGTGGGCCACCGCTGCGTGCTCGCTCCGCTCGCTCATTGTCGTACTACTTCCGCAGCTCGATGACGGTCTTGCCGATGCGGATCGGCGCGCCCAGCGCAATCGGTGTGGGGGTCGTCAGCCGCGTTCGGTCGAGGTACGTGCCGTTGGTGGAGCCCAGGTCCTCGACGATCCACTGGCCGTCGCGGTCCGGGTAGATCCTGGCATGCCGGCTGGAGGCGTAGTCGTCGTCCAGCACGATCGTGCTGTCGTGTGCCCGGCCCAGGGTGATGGTCTGGGCCTGGAGTGCGACGGTGGTGCCGGTGAGGGTGCCCTCGGTCACAACCAGCTTGGAGGGGGCGTTACGGCGCTGGCGGCCGCCGCTCTGCTGGCCGCGCTGCTGCGGCGGCGCCGCCGCCTGCCGGGCGGCCTGCTGCTGCCGTCCGGCTTCTCGCCTGGCGCCGCGCTGGGTGACGCGCGTACCGAAGAGGTCGCTGCGGATGACCTGCACGGCCACGATCACGAACAGCCACAGTACGGCCAGGAAACCCAGCCGCATGACCGTGAGGGTCAGCTCTGACATTGCCCCCGCTTCACCCTTCGGCTTGCCGGTAAATGATGGTGCTGCTGCCCACGACGATCCGCGAGCCGTCGCGGAGCGTAGCGCGGGTGGTGTGCTGCCCGTCCACCACGATGCCGTTGGTGGACCCGAGATCCTGGATCGTCGAGGGCGTTCCGGTCCGGATCTCGCAGTGCCGGCGGGAGACGCCGGGGTCGTCGATCCGCACGTCGGCGTCGGTGCTGCGGCCCAGCACGAGCGTCGCACGGGAGATCTGATGGCGGGTGCCGTTGATCTCGATCCAGTAGCGGGTGCGGCCGCCGGCCGCGGGTGCGGCGGGAGGACGCTGGCCGCCCGCGGGCTGCGGGTAGCCGTAGCCGCCGGGGCGTCCGCCGGGCGGCGGCGCGGCCGGCATGGGCGGGGCGCCCGTGGGCGCGGCGGGCTGCGGATAGCCGTAGCCGCCCTGGGCGCCGCCGGGCCGCCCGGCCGGGGCGGCGGGTGCGGGGCCCTGCTGGCCCTGCTGGTTGGTGGAGCCGGCGAGCGTGCGGCTGCGGACGCGGTACAGGCCGGTGTCGAGGTCGTCGGCCTTCTCCAGGTGGACCTTGATCGGTCCCATGAAGGTGTAGCGCTGCTGCTTCGCGTAGTCGCGGACCATACCGGCGAGCTCGTCGCCGAGCTGGCCGGAGTAGGGGCTGAGCCGCTCGTAGTCCGGCGTGCTCAGCTCCACGATGAAGTCATTGGGGACGACCGTGCGGTCGCGGTTCCAGATGGTGGCGTTGTTGTCGCACTCGCGCTGGAGCGCTCCCGCGATCTCGACCGGCTGGACCTCGGACTTGAACACCTTGGCGAAGGTGCCGTTGACCAGACCTTCGAGACGCTGCTCGAACTTCTTCAGGACTCCCATGGGGCACCTCCTCCGTAGCCTGCTTCGTCCTGCATCCCGCTGGGCGGGCACTGCCTTACCTGGTACTGCTTACTGATCGTATCCACGCGCCGGTAAATCGGCTGGTTCCCCCTGTCGGCCCGGTCGACGGGTGTCGACGCCCTCGAAGTTCCCTTCGGAGCTCCCCTTCGAACTCCTCAAGGACACAGTCTTGCCATGGATCGTAGAGGGGGCCGCAGACCAGTGTCCCGCACCTGACTGTGGACCCCGACCCGCTCCTGGGGAGATGCCCAGGACCGGTACGAGGTTGATACGTGAACAGGTTCTCGTTGATACGGAGCGGAGGGCACCGCGGATCGGTCGCTGCCGGACGGCGGCCGGCGACTGCGCTGGTGGGCGCCTGAGCGGCGCGTGAGCGGCGCCTGAGCGGTGGCTGCACGGCGGCTGCCTGGGGATAAGGGATGTGAACCCACCCTGGCCGGCATGCTAATGTTCTCGGTGTCGGAAGGCGCCGGACCGCAAGGGAAGAGCCCGAGGACACACCCAATGCGCGGGTGGCGGAATAGGCAGACGCGCTGGATTCAGGTTCCAGTGCCCGCAAGGGCGTGGGGGTTCAACTCCCCCCTCGCGCACCACCGAAGAGGCGGCATCGTAGACACGATGCCGCCTCTTCTGTTGTGTTTTCTGTTGCGTTCGCCACGCTGTGCCGTGCTGCGGTGTCTTGGCGCCGTGACCTGTGATGAAGCTCTCAGGCCACGGCACGGGTCGGCACCGGTCGGCACCGGTCGGGGGCTCAGCCGGCCGCGATGACCGTGGCGAGGGTCACGGCGGCGGGCAGCGCCTGGGCGAAGAGGATGCGGCGGTTGGCGGTTGCCGCGCCGTAGACGCCGGCGACGACTATGCAGGACAGGAAGAAGATCTGGGCCCGGTGGCCGGTCGGGTCGTCGGCGATCAGACCCCAGACCAGGCCGGCGGCCAGGAAGCCGTTGTAGAGACCCTGGTTGGCAGCCAGCGGCGCGGTGGTGCGGGCCAGGTCGGCGTCGAACCCGGAGAAGCGGCGGCCGGGGCCGCGCTGCCACAGGAACATCTCCAGGACCAGGATGTAGACGTGCAGCAGCGCCATGAGGGCGACGAGGACCACTGAGATCGTGTGCATGCGGTGATTTTGCCGGTGGGGTGGGTCCGGCGGTGGGTCTCTCCGTCCTTTGGCCGGTCGGTCTTTCGGCCGAGGCGCCGGGTCCGCGGGCGGGGGACGGTGGCCGTTCGGGCGAAGCGGCGGCCGACTGACCGACGCGAGATTGGAGCCGGGCAGGCCGGGCAGCTCGGGCATCCCATGTGCGGTGGGACGTGCTGTTCTGGCTCGGCTGTGTCGCCTTCGCGCTGTCGCCGGTCCTGGTCACGGATCTCAGCCCGCACCGGGTCTGAGCGTCTGCGCCGCCGTCGGGTGCGCCGTCGCTGATGGTCGCTGGCGGGGGCGCGCAGTCGGAGGTGTACGTCGTCGAGCACTCGGGTGGCCTGCTGCTGGACTCCGGCAGCCCTTACGTGCCGCACTCGGTCGGCGTCGACGACTACAAGCCGTACCGGCCCGGCATGGCGCTGTTCGGGATGCCTCACGGGCTGTTCGGCGGTGCGCCGCTCGCGGACGCCCGGGGTTCGCGGCGTAACGGGGGTACGTCGGGGGCCGGGTCGGGGTCGGCGAGCTCAACAGGGGTGGCTGTGAGCGGGGTGTCGGTGCGGGGAGCCGACGGCTCCCGGTGAGGTGGGGTGGGGTGACGCGACTTCCCGGCACGCGCGCGTGGGGCCCGGCTGGCGCGAACGGGCTCCACGCGCGCGTGTGGTTCGGATCGCGAAGGCAGAGCCGCGCGCGAGCCGGGACGTCGACGCCGGTGACTGCCTACGCCGCGAGCAGCTGGGCCAGTCGCTTCGCCTTCGCGGTGGCCTCGTCGAGGGCACGCTCGCGGGAGGCCTCGAAGAGGGGGACCAGGTCGGCCATCTCCGGGTTGGCCGGGGCCATGGTGAGCTCCGGGACGATGAAGTCGAGGTCGGTGCCGAGGAAGTCGGCCAGGACGGCCGACAGATAGTTCTGCACGTACTCGTAGCCCTCGCGCGGCGTGCCCGGGCCGTACGCGCCGCCGCGGCTGGCGACGACGGTGACCGGGGTGCCCTTGACCGACTGGGCGTTGCCCGCGGTACGGCCGAACAGGACCACGTTGTCCAGCCATGCCTTCAGCGTCGACGGGATCGTCAGGTTGTACATCGGGGCGCCGATCAGCACGGCGTCCGCGCTCTCCAGCTCCTCGATCAGCTTCACGCGCTCGGCGAAGGCGGCGGCCTGCTCCGGGGTGTGCGTGGCCGGATCGGCGAAACCGGCGGTGTGGGCGTGAGCGGTGATGTGCGGCACGGGGTGCGCGGCGAGGTCGCGGTGGATCACCATGCCGTCGGGGTGCTGTTCCTGCCAGGTGCGGCGGAAGGCGTCGGTGATGGCGCGGGAGGACGAGGCATCGGCAGGGAAGACGGAGGAGTCGATGTGCAGGAGCGTTGCCATGGGGTCTCTCCAGAAGGAAGGAAAGGAAGGGAAGGAGGGAGGTAGGGGAGGGAGCGGCAGGGGAGGCAGGCGCGCGGGACGTACCTTCCCGCTGTGACTGAAACTTCGTACTCGACTATGAATAACACAGTCGCTTACTTTTTTTCACCCCCATACGGTAGAGCAGTACCCTGGACCCATGGCGACGGGTGAGCAGGATCACGACGTAGTGGAGTGCAAGCGGGTCGACGCGGGCATCGCACGCGTCTTCCAGCTGCTCGGAAAGCGCTGGACCGGCCCGATCGTGTCCGTCCTGACCGCGGGGCCCGCCCACTTCGTCGCCCTGCGCCGGGCGATCCCCGGCATCAGCGAGCGCATGCTCTCCGACCGGCTCACCGAACTGGCCGCAGCGGGACTTGTCGTGCGCGAGGTGTACGAAGGGCCGCCGCTGCGGGTCGTGTACCGGCTGACAGAGGCGGGCGCCGCGCTCAAGCCCGCGCTCTCCGAGCTCGGGGGATGGGCGGAGAAGTATCTGCCGGACGGGGAGCGGGCGGAGGGCTGTTGAGGCAGTCGCACCGAGGGGCTGCTGAGGCAGCCGGGCGGACGCCGCTGAGCTGCTGAGGGCGGTGCCCGGGGCTGCGCTTCGTGCGGTTTTCCACAGGCGCGGTTTTCCACAGGCATGGAGTTGTCCACAGGGTCTGACGCGTTTCCGGCCACCGGTTGTAACGTCGGCACGAGTTGATGTTCGTGTTGATGTTCTTGCGTGAGCGGGGGAGGCGGTCGCTATGACCGAGGTCGGTGCGGAGGCTGCGGCGGAGGCGGCAGCGGGGGCGGCAGCGGGGGCGGCGGGCTCGACGTCGGGGTCCGGGGCGCGGCCGGAGTCCGTGGTGCGCTCGGGAGCCACGGCGCGTCGGCTGCCCCGCGTGCGCGGCTTCGCCGAGTGGCCCGGCGGTGGGTCGCCCAAGGAGGAGGGGAAGGCGCTGCGCAGGCGGGTGCCGCGTTCCGAGCACGCGGTTCTCGACCTGGACGCCGCCCGCCCCGACGCAGTGGCCGCCGTCGAGGAGTCCAACCTCGGCCGGCTTCCCGAGCTCACGCCGATAAGGGTCGGCCGGATGGCGGCGACGCCCTTCGCCTTCCTGCGCGGCTCGGCGGGGCTCATGGCGTACGACCTCGCCCGCACCCCCATGACCCGGATCCGCGCCCAGATCTGCGGCGACGCGCACGCGGCGAACTTCGGCCTGTACGGCGACCCGCGCGGCGGCCTGGTCATCGATCTGAACGACTTCGACGAGACCCTGTACGGCCCCTGGGAGTGGGACCTCAAGCGGCTCGCCACCTCGCTGGTGCTCGCGGGCCGGGAGGCCGGCGCGGACGAGGACGCGTGCCGCAAGGCCGCGCACGACACGGTCGGTTCCTACCGGCGCACCATGCGCCTGCTGGCCAAGCTTCCGGTGCTGGACGCGTGGAACGCGATCGCGGACGAGGAGCTGGTCTCCCACACCGACGCCCATGACCTGCTCGGCACGCTGGAGCGGGTCGCGGAGAAGGCGCGGGCCAACACCAGCGGTCGCTTCGCGGCGAAGTCGACGGCGCCGACCGAGGACGGCGGCCGCAGCTTCGTCGACGCGCCGCCGGTGCTGCGCCGGGTCCCGGACGAGGAGGCGGCGGCCGTGGCGGCGTCGCTGGAGAGCTACGTCACGACGCTCTCCGAGGACCGACACCCCCTCCTCTCCCGCCACGCGGTGCACGACGTGGCGTTCCGAGTGGTCGGCACGGGCAGCGTGGGCACCCGCTCGTATGTCGTCCTGCTCCTGGACCACCGGGGCGAGCCGCTGGTCCTCCAGGTGAAGGAGGCCCGCCGCTCGGCCCTGGTCCCGCATCTGGTGACGGCCGGCTTCGAGGTGCCGGAGCCGGACCACGAGGGACGGCGCGTGGTCCTCGGCCAGAAGCGGATGCAGGTGGTCAGCGACATCCTGCTGGGCTGGACGACGGTCGACGGGCTCCCCTTCCAGGTACGCCAGTTCCGCAACAGAAAGGGCAGCGTCGACCCGGCCGCGCTGGCCACCGACCAGATAGACGACTACGCCCGCATGACCGGTGCCCTCCTGGCCCGCGCCCACTCCCACAGCGCCGACCCCCGCCTGATCTCCGGCTACTGCGGCAAGAACGAGGAATTGGACGAGTCGATCGCCACCTTCGCCGTCACCTACGCCGACCGCACGGAGGCGGACCACGCCGCGTTGCTGGAGGCGGTGCGGGCGGGGCGGATCGCGGCGGAGACGGGGGTGTGAGGGGCGGCGGTTCGTCCGGGGAGCGGGCTCGGTGAAGTACGTCGATCTCGCGGAGGACCAGGGAGAGGGCCGCACCACAGACGGGACCGGAGTATTCGAAGCGCCGGCCCCGCCGTGGCCTACGCTGGGCGGGTGATGACGCCGGAAGCTGAGCAGTCCCAGGCCGAGCCCGCTGGTGCGGGGGCGCCGGGCGGTGCCGAGGTGCCCGTCGGTGGAGCTGAGCAGGGTGGTGAGGCGCAGGTGACGGCCGAGGACGCGGCAGAGCGACCCGAGGAGCGGCTGGAGCGTGCCGTGCGGGCCGCCGAGCAGGCGCTGATCGAGTACGAGATCGCGGTGGAGACCTTCCGCGTCGAGGTGGACAACTTCTCCCGGCTGCACCACCAGAAGCTCGGCCCGATGTACGCCCGTCTCGACGAGCTGGACGCCCGGATCGCCGAGGCGGTCGCCGCCCGCACCGGCGACCCCGAGGACATCCGCAAGGCCGACGAGGCACGCGCCCGGGTGATGCCGATGCCCGGTGTCGAGGAGCTGTTCCACGGCTGGATGGACGGCGGTGGACTGTTCCCGGAGGCCGCGGCGATGCTCACGGACCAGCCGGTGCGGCCCCCGCAGCGGGTGCGCCCCAGCGACGAGGCCCGCAAGCTCTACCGCGAGCTGGCCCGCAAGGCCCACCCCGACCTCGCCCAGGAGGATGCGGAGCGGGCCAGGCGTGAGGAGTTCATCACCCGCGTCAACGCCGCCTACGCCCGCGGCGACGAGGTGCTGCTGCGGGAGCTGGCCGAGGAGTGGGCCGCGGGACCCGCGCCGAAGGAGCAGGGCCCGACCCCCAGCGAGGAGCTCTACGCCCGCCTCGAATGGCTCGCCCGGCGCAAGGAGCTGCTCACCCTGGTCGCCAAGGAACTGGAGGAGGGCGCGATCGGCGCGATGCTCCGCCTCGCCCCCGACGACCCCGACCGCCTCCTCGACGAGATCGCCGACCAGCTCCTGGCCCAGGTGGCGGAGCGGGAGGCGGAGCTGGCGGCACTGCTCGGGCAGGGGCCGCAAGCCTGACCTCGGGGGCGCGGGCTGCTCGACAAGCCACGACTGGACCCGCAGGCTCCCGACCCGACCGCGGACCCGCCCTCCCCCGCACGGGCCCCCGACCCACCCCACCCGTCAGGTAGCGTCAGTGACATGCATTTCGGATCAGGCGTACCCACCGTCGAGGTCAATGACCTCAAGGACGACGACTTCCTCCTCGACGTCCGCGAGGCCGACGAATGGCAGGCGGGCCACGCCGAAGGCGCACTGCACATTCCCATCAGCGAGTTCGTGGCCCGCTACGGCGAGCTGACCGAGGCCGCGCCGCAGGACGGCCGCGTCCATGTGATCTGCCGCTCCGGTGGCCGCTCGGCGCAGGTCGCGATGTACCTGGCCCAGCAGGGCGTCGACGCGGTGAACGTCGACGGTGGCATGCAGGTGTGGGCGGCGCTCGGACGTCCCGTGGTGAACGACGAGGGGCAGCCCGGCTTCGTCCTCTGAGGTCCGGCCATCGCTCCTGGAGCCTTTCAGCCGCCGGAGCCGGAGAGACCCGTCACCCCAGCGGATGCGCCGCCAGCAGATCTCCCAGCGCCTCCTCGTGTGCCGCCGCCGGGCCGAGCGCCAGCTCCAGGTGCTTGGCCCAGGCGTGGTACCGGTGCAGCGGATAGTCGACGTCGGCGCCGAAGCCGCCGTGCAGATGCTGTGCCGTCTGCACGACCCGGCGTACGCCCTCCGAGGCCCAGATCTTGGCCACGGCCACATCGCCGGAGGCGGGCAGCGCGCCCGATGCCCCCGAGGAGATGCGCCACGCGGCCTGCCACAGCGTGGTCTCCATCGCGCGCAGGTCGATGTAGCGGTCAGCGCACTGCACGGCGACCGCCTGGAACGTGGCGATGGGATGACCGAACTGCTCCCGCTTGCTCGCGTACTCGGACGTCATCCCCAGCACCCGCTCCCCCAGCCCGAGCGCCAGCGCACACGTCCCCGTGGCCAGCAGCTCCCGCAGCCACTCCCACGCCCCCTCGGCGTCGATGACGTACCGCTCCGCCGGCCGCACCGACTCCAGCCGCAGCTCGGCCAGCCGCTCCCCGCTGGTCGAGAACTGCTCGGCGAGCGAGACCCCCTGCGCGCCGGGCGGCACCAGCGCGAGGACGGTCCGATCGGCGGCCGTACGGGCCGGTACGACGACGAGATCGGCGTCGTAGGCCCAGGGCACCGCGGTCTGCACGCCGTCCAGCACCCACCCGGAACCGTCCTGCCGTGCCGTCACCGCGAGCTCGGCCGGGTCATGGCCGGTGCGGCCGTGCGCGGCGACCGTCAGCACGACCTCACCGCGCCCCGCCCGCGCCAGCAGCCCGGCCTTGAGTTCACGGCCGCCGTACGCCTGGACGGCGGCCGTCGCCGCGCTGCTCTCCAGCAGTGGCATCCGGGCCAGTACCTTCGCCGACTCACGCAGCACCAGGCACAGCGCGACGGGGTCGAGGCCCGCGCCGCCGTACTCCTCCGTGAGCAGCAGGCTCAGCAGGTCCGCGGCCGCGAGGCGGCCCCACAGCGGCCGGTCGAAGTCGTCGGCGACGGCGCCCGGGGTGAGCGCGGGAGAGGGCACCGCGTCAGGCGCGACCCCGGCGAACACCCCGCGCGCCGCCTCGGCCGCCGCCTGCTGCTCCTCGGTGAAGGTGAAGTCCACGGTCCCTGCCCTTCCACACGCACGGCGATCTGACGGTGCGTCAAGATAGAACAGGTTCTAGAAGAAGGGAATGCTCCGCGTACGGGCGCCGCGTGCGGCTCCGCGTGCGGCTCCGCGTGCGGGTTCCGCGAGGTCACGCAGAGTGCCCGTGCGGCCCCCTGGGGCCCCCGTATGGTGTGGGCAACGGCTGGCCGCCAGGGGCTGTGCCCGGCGCGTGGGCCTGAGTACCGTTCCCGTGCGAGCGCCGAGAAAAGCAGAGCGGAATCGGGAGACGGGGCACGATGGACGCGCACCACGCAGGCTCGGCCGCCCGGCACGGGCCGGACCAGGAGCCTCAGGACGCTCCGTCTGCCGTCGCGCCCCCCGCTGCCCCGCCGCTCCCCGAACCGGAACCGGAATCCCGCACGGGTGTGGCCGCCCTCTCACCGCGATACCAGGTCGGCGCCGCGCTCGCCCTCGCGGTCGTGGCCATCGCCGTCTGTGTCCATGTGGGGATGGTCTTTCTGCACGTCACCCCGCCGAACACGGTCACCAAACAGCACGGTCAGGCGATCGACGACTGGATATACCCGGAGTTCGAGCAGAACTGGAAGCTGTTCGCCCCCAACCCGCTCCAGCAGAACATCTCCGTACAGGTCCGTGCCCAGGTCAGCACGGCCGCCGGCGCGACGCGCACGACGGGCTGGTACGACCTGTCCGCCCAGGACGGCCGGGCCATCGACGGCAATCTCCTGCCAAGCCACACCCAGCAGAACGAGCTGCGCCGCGCCTGGGACTTCTTCGCCGCCACCCACGACGCCCAGAACCGCCCCGTCGGTCTGCGCGGCGCCCTGTCCGAGACCTATCTGCGGCACATAGTGCGGCTGCGCCTCGACCGGGTGGACGCGGCCGGCGCGGGCGGCGCCGTCGAACGCGTCCAGGTCCGCTCCCGCACCACGAACGTGCCCCCGCCGAAGTGGAGCGACGAGCAGATCTCGGACAAGGCCACCTACCGTGTGCTGCCCTGGTGGGGGATCCCTGAGGACGAGACCGCCGAAGCGGCCGGGACCGGCACGGGAGGCGCCCGGTGAACCGCCTCGCCCTCGCGATCTCCTCCGCCATCGCCCGCGTCACCGAGTCCGCCCTCGGCCCGTACCAGACGGCCGTCATCCGCATCGGCTTCACCGCGACCTGGCTGCTGTTCCTGCTGCGCGAGTTCCCGCATCGCCGGGAGCTGTACGGCCCCGACGGCCCCTGGAACTTCGACCTCGCCCAGCAGCTGATCGGGACGAACGGCTCCTTCACCGCGCTGATCTGGTCGAGTGGCGGGTTCTGGTTCGAGAGCGTCTACGCCTTCGCCGTCCTGACCAGCGTTCTGCTGCTGCTCGGCTGGCGCACTCGCACGATGTCCGTGCTGTTCATGGTCGGCGTGCTGTCGCTGCAGAACCGCTCCATCTTCATGGGCGACGGCGGCGACAACGTGCTGCACCTGATGTGCGTCTACCTCGTCTTCACGCGCTGCGGACAGGTCTGGTCGCTGGACGAGCGCCGGGCCCGGCTCGCGCGCGAGGCACGCGCGCGTGGCGAGCGCGTCGCGCCGGACCGGGTGGGCCCGGCCCTGTGGGGCGTGTTCGGGTTCGCGCTGGTCGCCGCGACCGCCGCGGGGCGGCTCGACGGCGACCTGACGGTGCCGGTGATCCTGTGGGGCGTCTGGCTGGCGCAGGCGGTGGGGTGGATCGTGGGCCGCCGCGCGCGGACCGCCGAGCCCCGCATCCTGCTGGACGTCATCGGCAACATCGTGCACAACGGCGCACTGCTGGTGATCATGGCCGAGGCGTGTCTGATCTACGCGACCGCCGGCTGGTACAAGATCCAGGGCTCCCGCTGGCAGGACGGCACCGCCGTCTACTACCCGCTGCACCTCGACTACTTCTCGCCCTGGCCCGCCCTCGCCGACCTGCTGTCCTCCAGCGGCACGATGGTGATGCTCATCACCTACGGCACGGTCATCGTGCAGGTCGCCTTCCCGTTCACGCTGTTCAACCGGCGAGTCAAGAACGCCCTCCTCGCCGCGATGATCACCGAGCACGCCATGATCGCGGTCGTCCTCGGGCTGCCGTTCTTCTCGCTGGCGATGATCGCGGCGGACGCGGTGTTCCTGCCGACGACGTTCCTGCGCCGCCTCGGCAGCTGGGCGGCACGCGCGCGTGGACGCCTGTCGCGTCTGGTCCCCAGCGGCGACGACCATGAGCCCCTCCCCGGACCGCGCACCCCGGAGAACCCCGAGCACGCGCACGTAGGCTTCACGGCATGACCGTGACCACCTGGAACCGGCTCGCCCAGAGCTCCGTCCTGCTCGACGGCTTCCATGCCTTGAAGCACGCCGTGCGCTTCGGAGCCGAGGTCCCGGTCGCGGTCGCCGTCGACCGGGAGGCCGCCCTGGCCCTCGCCGAGGAGCTGGCACCGGACGTGCGGGACGCCCTGGCCGCGCTCCTGACGGAGGTCCCGGAGTCGACGTACACGTCCCTGGTGCCGCGCCCGCATCCCACCGCGGTGGCCGCCCTGGCCGTACGACCGTCCCGCGCCACCAACCTGGAGAAGCTGGCGCACACCCCCCGCACCGCCCCCGTGGTGGTACTCGACAACCCCCGCAACCTGGGCAACGCGGGCGCCGTGATCCGCCTGGCCGCCGGCTTCGGCGCGACCGGCGTGGTCACGACCGGCACCCTCGACCCCTGGCATCCGACGGTCGTACGCGGCGGGGCGGGCCTGCACTTCGCGACGGCGGTGGAGCGGCTGGCCGTGGATGAGCTGCCACCCGGGCCGGTCTTCGCCCTGGACCCGGAGGGCGACGACATCCGGGGGATCAAGCTCCCGGATGACGCCGTCCTCGCCTTCGGATCGGAGCGAAGCGGCCTGTCGGCCGAACTACGCGCGCGTGCCGACCACTTGGTGGCTCTGCCCATGCGTCCGCAGGTCTCCAGCTACAACCTCGCCACCAGTGTGGCGATGACGCTGTACCACTGGAGCCTCAGCGGCCTTTAGGCCTCCCGGCGCACCTCGACGACCCGGAACCGGTTCGCGACGAACGCCCCGTCGGTGAGTGCCGAGTTGGCCGCCGGGTTGCCACCGGACCCGTGGAAGTCGGAGAACGCGGCCGTCTGGTTGACGTAGACCCCGCCCGTGAGGTTCAGCGACAACTGGGCCGCCTCCTCCAGGCACACCTCCTGGATCGAGGCCTCGACCTCCTCGTCGGTGGTGTACGCCCCGACGGTCATCGCGCCCTTCTCCCGCACGGTCCGGCGCAGCAACTCCACCGCATCGGCGGCCGAGTCGACCGCCACGGCGAACGAGACGGGCCCGAAGCACTCGCTCATGTACGCGGCCTCGTCGTCCGGCTTGGCCCCGTCGAGCTTGACGATCACGGGCGTGCGCACGACCGCGTCAGGGAACTCGGGGTTCGCGATCTCGCGGGAGGCGAGGGCGACCTCTCCGAGGCCGGCGGCGGCCTCCAGGCGGGCCTTGACGTCGGGGTTGACGATCGCGCCGAGCAGCGCGTTCGCGCGGGCGTCGTCGCCGAGGAGGCCGTCGACCGCGCGGGCGAGGTCGGCGACGACCTCGTCGAAGGTCCTGGGACCCTCCTCGGTGCGGATGCCGTCGCGCGGGATGAGCAGGTTCTGCGGGGTGGTGCACATCTGGCCGCTGTACAGGGACAGCGAGAAGGCCAGGTTGGACAGCATCCCCTTGTAGTCGGCGGTGGAGTCGACGATCACCGTGTTGACGCCGGCCTTCTCCGTGTAGACCTGCGCCTGGCGGGCGTTGGCCTCCAGCCAGTCGCCGAACACGGTGGAACCGGTGTAGTCGATGATCCTGATCTCGGGGCGGGTGGCCAGCGCCTTGGCGATGCCCTCGCCAGGCCGCTCGGCGGCCAGCGCGACCAGGTTCGGGTCGAAGCCCGCCTCGGCGAGCACCTCGCGCGCGACCTGCACGGTGAGCGCGAGCGGCAGCACCGCGCGCGGGTGGGGCTTGACCAGGACCGCGTTGCCGGTGGCGAGGGAGGCGAACAGGCCCGGGTAGCCGTTCCAGGTCGGGAAGGTGTTGCAGCCGATGACCAGGGCGATACCGCGCGGGACCGGCGTGAACTGCTTGTTCAGCGCCAGCGGGTCGCGCTTGCCCTGCGGCTTGGTCCACTCCGCGGTGTCGGGGGTGCGGACCTGCTCGACGTAGGCGTACGCGACCGCCTCCAGACCGCGGTCCTGTGCGTGCGGCCCGCCCGCCTGGAAGGCCATCATGAAGGCCTGGCCGGAGGTGTGCATGACCGCGTGCGCGAACTCGTGCGTCCGGTCGCTGATCCGCTTGAGGATCTCCACGCACACCACCGCGCGCATCTCCGCGCCCGCGTCCCGCCACGCGCGCCGGCCGGCCTTCATGGCGGGCAGCAGCGTGTCGATGTCCGCGTGCGGGTACTCGACGCCCAACTCGATGCCGTACGGCGACACTTCGCCGCCCACCCAGTCGTCGGTGCCGGGCTGGCCGAGGTCGAGGCGGCCTCCGAGGAGGGCGTCGAAGGCGGCCTTGCCCGCCGCCGCGTCCAGACTGCCGTTCTCACCGTAGGCCTTGGGGTGCTCGGGGTGCGGCGACCAGTACGCGCGCGTGCGGATGGCCTCCAGCGCCTGGTCGAGGGTGGGCCGGTGCTTGGCGATCAGCTCGTGGGTGGTCAGTTCGGCGGCCATGCGAGACCAACTCCTCGTTTCCAGAGCTCTTCGTCGAGCTCATGACCTGGGCAGAAACATGGGCAGAAACAGCCAGTCAGAGTTAGAGTAACCGAACGATCGGTCGGTTCAAGGGGGTCCGCCGCATCTGTGGAAAACCCCGTGCGGGAGGATCGCGCCCATGACAGCTCTCGACCTCAGCAGCCCCGTGGCCGTCGTCGGCACCGGCACCATGGGCCAGGGCATCGCCCAGGTCGCGTTGGTCGCCGGCCATCCCGTACGGCTGTACGACACCGTTCCCGGGCGGGCCCAGGACGCGGCCGACGCGATCGGCGCACGCCTCGACCGGCTCGTCGAGAAGGACCGCCTCACCGCGGCCGACCGTGACGCGGCCCGCGCCCGGCTGCTGCCCGCCGAGTCCCTCGCGGAGCTCGCGGACTGCGCCCTGGTCGTGGAGGCCGTCCTGGAGCGCCTCGACGTCAAGCAGGAGCTGTTCCGCGAGCTGGAGGGCGTCGTCGACGAGGACTGCCTGCTCGCCACCAACACCTCGTCCCTGTCCGTCACGGCCATCGGCGGCGCCCTGGCCGGTCCCGGCCGCTTCGTCGGCCTGCACTTCTTCAACCCCGCGCCGCTGCTGCCGCTGGTCGAGGTCGTCTCCGGGTTCGCCACCGACGTCACGTCGGCCACGCGCGCGTACGAGACGGCACGCGCCTGGGGCAAGACGCCGGTCGCCTGCGCCGACACCCCCGGCTTCATCGTCAACCGCATCGCCCGGCCCTTCTACGCGGAGGCCTTCGCGGTCTACGAGGCGCAGGGTGCCGATCCGGCCACCATCGACGCGGTGCTGCGCGAGTGCGGTGGTTTCAGAATGGGCGCGTTCGAGCTCACCGACCTGATCGGGCAGGACGTCAACGAGTCCGTCACGCGGTCCGTGTGGCAGTCCTTCTTCCAGGACGTGCGCTTCACGCCCTCGCTGGCCCAGCGGCGCCTGGTCGAGTCCGGGCGCCTCGGCCGTAAGAGCGGACACGGCTGGTACGACTACTCCGACGGGACCGGGGCCGCCGAGCGGGACGAGCCGCACACCGCGGAGAAGGCCCCGCAGCCCGCCTACGTCGTCGCCGAGGGCGACCTGGGCCCCGCCGCCGAGCTGCTCGCGCTGATCCGCGAGGCGGGCATTCCGGTGCGCGAGGAGGAAGAGGACCACGGCACCCGTCTGGTGCTGCCCAGCGGCGGTCAGCTGGCGCTCGCCGACGGCCAGACGTCGGTGGAGTTCCGGGACGTCGTCTACTTCGATCTCGCCCTCGACTACCGCCGGGCCACCCGGATCGCCCTGTCCGCCTCCCAGGACACCGCCTCGCAGACCCTCGCCGAGGCCATCGGGCTCTTCCAGGCGCTCGGCAAGGCCGTCAGCGTCATCGGAGACGTCCCCGGCATGATCGTCGCCCGCACGGTCGCCCGGGTCGTCGACCTGGCGCACGATGCCGTCGCCAAGGGCGTGGCCACCGAGGAGGACATCGACACCGCGATGCGGCTCGGCGTGAACTACCCCATGGGGCCCTTCGAATGGAGCCGCAAGCTCGGCCGCGGCTGGGCGTACGACGTCCTGGACGAGCTGCACGTACGCGAGCCGTCCGGTCGCTACGCTCCGTCCCTCGCGCTGTACCGCCACGCGTACGCCTCCGACAAGCGGGAGGGCAGCACCTCATGACCACCGCCAAGCGCGACACGTACACCCCGGAGACACTGCTCTCCGTCGCCGTGCGGGTCTTCAACGAGCGCGGTTACGACGGCACCTCCATGGAGCACCTCTCCAAGGCGGCCGGTATCTCCAAGTCGTCGATCTACCACCACGTCACGGGCAAGGAGGAGCTGCTGCGCCGAGCCGTCAGCCGGGCGCTCGACGGGCTCTTCGGGATCCTCGACGAGGAGCACGCGCGCGTGGGGCACGCCGCCGACCGGCTGGAGTACGTCGTACGCCGCATGGTCGAGGTGCTCATATCCGAGCTGCCGTACGTCACGCTGCTGCTGCGCGTGCGCGGCAACACCGGCACCGAGCGCTGGGCCCTGGAACGGCGCCGCGACTTCGACCACCAGGTCGCTGAGCTCCTCAAGGCGGCCGCCGCGGACGGCGAGGTACGCGCCGACGTGGAGGTACGGCTCGCGACCCGGCTCGTCTTCGGCATGGTCAACTCGATCGTGGAGTGGTACCGCCCCGACGGCCGGGGCATGAACGAACGCGAGGTGGCCGACACGGTGGTGCGGCTGGTCTTCGGGGGGTTGCGGCAGGCGGGCTGACCGCCTGCTGCCAGGGTGGTCTGAGTACGCGCGCGTGGACGGATGAGTCCGCCGTCCGATGTCCGCGGACGGCCGCCGCTGGTGAGCTGTGACGCATGACCGAGAACGATGCGCAGCTCTTCGCCACCGACCCGACATGGTGGAGGGCGCCTCTCGTGGCCACGCTGTTCGGACTGCCGCTCCTCGTGTGGGAGTGCAGCATGTACGGCACCGACAGCTACGTCAGCGGCCTCGAAGCGATGCTCTACGGGGGAATCGTCCTGCTTGCGATCGCCTGGACGCTGCCGCATCGCCGGTCGGCGCGGATGCTGCGGATCACGGCGGCCTGTTCTGCTCTCGTGTGCGCATTCCTTCCGCTGGTGTTCCTGGTGATGATGGCCATGGCGATGGCCTCGGGCTGACGCCGGGCCCGACCCTCAGCCCTGCGGCTCCAGGTCCTCCTCCTCGAACACCAGCAGCGTGCGGGAGCTGAGCACCTCGGGGATCGCCTGGAGGCGGGTGAGGACCAGTTCGCGCAGGGCTCGGTTGTCGGGCGTGTGCACCAGGAGCAGGACGTCGAAATCGCCGCCCACCAGGGCGATGTGGGAGGCGCCCGGGAGCTGGCGGAGCTGTTCGCGGACCGTGCGCCAGGAGTTCTGGACGATCTTCAGGGTGATGTACGCCGATGTGCCCTGACCCGCGCGTTCGTGGTCGACGCGGGCTCCGAAACCGCGGATGACGCCGTCCTCGATGAGGCGGTTGATGCGCGCGTACGCGTTGGCGCGCGAGACATGGACCCGCTCGGCGACCGACCGTATCGACGCCCGGCCGTCGGCCTGGAGCATCTGCAGGATGTCCTGGTCGATGGCGTCGAGCGGACGCGGCGGCGGCAGGGGGACGCCGCCCTCCGGGCTCTCGGCCATTTGTTCAGGCGCCATGTCCCCCTGCCTTCCCTCCATGGACGTAGTGCGTTCATTGGAGGCTGTGGAGAACCGTTTGTCCACAGCCTGAGGGTGCCTGTAGCCAAAATGTGCCGGCGACCGAACAATCGGTAGGTGAGGCGCATCACAGAAGCCGCGCCTCCCGTAGCCACTCCCACGAGGAGGTGCCGTCATGACGGTCATGGAGCAGCGAGGGGCGTACCGGCCATCGCCGCCGCCCGCCTGGCAGCCCCGCATGGACCCCGCCCCGCTGCTGCCCGACGCCGAGCCGTACCGCGTCCTCGGGACGGAGGCGGCCGCGAAGGCCGACCCGGACCTGCTGCGCCGGCTCTATGCCGGGCTGGTGCGCGGGCGCCGGTACAACACCCAGGCGACCGCGCTCACCAAGCAGGGCCGCCTCGCCGTCTACCCGTCCAGCACCGGCCAGGAGGCCTGCGAGGTCGCCGCCGCGCTGGCCCTTCAGGAGCGCGACTGGCTCTTCCCGAGCTACCGCGACACCCTCGCGGCCGTCGCACGCGGCGTGGACCCCGTCCAGGCCCTGACCCTGCTGCGCGGCGACTGGCACACCGGCTACGACCCCCATGAGCACCGTGTCGCGCCCCTGTGCACGCCGCTCGCCACCCAGCTCCCGCACGCGGTCGGCCTCGCGCACGCCGCCCGTCTCAAGGGCGACGACGTGGTCGCGCTCGCCATGGTCGGCGACGGCGGCACCAGCGAGGGCGACTTCCACGAGGCACTGAACTTCGCGGCCGTATGGCAGGCGCCCGTTGTCTTCCTCGTCCAGAACAACGGCTTCGCGATCTCCGTCCCGCTCGCCAAGCAGACCGCGGCCCCGTCGCTGGCCCACAAGGCCGTCGGCTACGGCATGCCCGGCCGCCTGGTCGACGGCAACGACGCGGCCGCCGTGCACGAGGTCATCGGCGACGCCGTACGGCACGCGCGCGCGGGCGGCGGTCCGACGCTGGTCGAGGCGATCACCTACCGCATCGACGCCCACACCAACGCCGACGACGCGACCCGCTACCGCGGTGACTCCGAGGTCGAGACCTGGCGCGGACACGACCCGATCGCCCTCCTGGAGCAGGAGCTGACCGAGCGCGGGCTCCTCGACGAGGCCGGCAAGCAGGCCGCGAAGGACGCGGCCGAGGCCATGGCCGCCGACCTGCGCGAGCGTATGAACCAGGACCCGGTGCTCGACCCCAGGGACCTGTTCGCCCACGTGTACGCCGAGCCCACCCCGCAACTGCGCGAACAGCACGCACAGTTGCAGGCCGAGCTCGACGCCGAGTCGGAAGGGTCGCACCGATGACCACCGTCGCCGTCAAGCCGGCCACCATGGCGCAGGCCCTCACGCGCGCGATGCGCGACGCCATGGCAGAGGACCCCACCGTGCACGTCATGGGTGAGGACGTCGGCACCCTCGGCGGTGTCTTCCGCGTCACCGACGGGCTCGCCAAGGAGTTCGGCGAGGACCGTGTCACGGACACCCCGCTCGCCGAGGCGGGCATCCTGGGCACCGCGGTGGGCATGGCCATGTACGGCCTGCGCCCGGTCGTGGAGATGCAGTTCGACGCCTTCGCCTACCCGGCCTTCGAGCAGCTGATCTCGCACGTGGCGCGCATGCGCAACCGCACCCGCGGCAGGATGCCGCTCCCGATCACCGTCCGTGTCCCCTACGGCGGCGGCATCGGCGGCGTAGAGCACCACAGCGACTCGTCCGAGGCGTACTACATGGCGACTCCGGGGCTCCATGTCGTCACGCCCGCGACCGTCGCCGACGCCTACGGGCTGCTGCGCGCCGCCATCGCCTCCGACGACCCGGTGATCTTCCTGGAGCCCAAGCGGCTGTACTGGTCGAAGGACGCCTGGAACCCGGAGGACCCGCAGACCGTTGAACCGATAGGCCGCGCGGTGGTGCGGCGCTCCGGCCGGAGTGCCACGCTCATCACGTACGGACCGTCCGTGCCCGTCTGCCTCGAAGCCGCCGAGGCGGCACGGGAGGAGGGGTGGGACCTCGAAGTCGTCGACCTGCGCTCGCTGGTGCCGTTCGACGACGAGACGGTCGCCGCCTCGGTACGGCGGACCGGGCGGGCGGTCGTCGTACACGAGTCGGGCGGGTTCGGCGGACCGGGAGGGGAGATCGCGGCCCGGGTCACGGAGCGCTGCTTCCACCATCTGGAGGCGCCGGTGCTGCGCGTGGCCGGGTTCGACATCCCCTATCCGCCGCCGATGCTGGAGCGTCACCACCTGCCCGGCGTGGACCGGATCCTGGACGCCGTGGGGCGTCTGCAATGGGAGGCCGAGAGCTGATGGCACACGCTTCTGAGATGCACAGTCTGGAGTTCAAGCTCCCCGACCTCGGGGAGGGGCTCACCGAAGCGGAGATTGTTCGTTGGCTTGTCGAGGTCGGAGACCTCGTCGCGGTCGACCAGCCGGTCGTCGAGGTCGAGACGGCCAAGGCGATGGTCGACATCCCCTGCCCCTACGGCGGCGTCGTCACGGCCCGCTTCGGCGAGGAGGGCACGGAACTGCCCGTCGGCGCGCCGCTGCTGACGGTGGCCGTGGGCGCCCCGGCCACCGACGGCGAGACCGAGGGCTCCGGGAACGTGCTGGTGGGATACGGCACCTCTCAGGCGCCGGCGCGACGCCGGAGGGTGCGGCCGGGGGAGACGGTGCCCGCGGTACCGGTGGAGGTCGCGGGGGCGCCCGCCGCGGGGTCCGCCGCCGCCAACGGCAGTGCCGCCGCCCGGGAGACCGGCGACGGGCCCGTGCCGGTCATCTCCCCGCTCGTCCGCCGCCTCGCCCGTGAGAACGGCCTGGACCTGCGAGAGCTGCACGGCTCCGGACCCGACGGGCTGATCCTGCGCGCAGACGTGGAGTACGCGCTGCGTGCCGCCGCCGCGCAGGGCAGGACGGCGGCGCCGGCCGCCGAGACCCGGGCCCCCGCCGTGTCGGCCCCCTCGGCCGCATCCGCCCCGATCTCCTCCTCCGCGGCCCCCGCCGGTATCCGTGTCCCGCTCAAGGGCGTCCGCGGTGCCGTGGCCGACAAGCTCTCCCGCAGCCGGCGGGAGATCCCGGACGCCACCTGCTGGGTGGACGCCGACGCGACGGAGCTCATGCGGGCGCGGACGGCGATGAACGCCGCCGGGGGACCGAAGATCTCCCTGATCGCCCTGCTGGCCCGGATATGCGCCGCCGCCCTGGCCCGGTTCCCCGAGCTCAACTCCACGGTCGACATGGAGGCCAGGGAGGTCGTCCAGCTCGACCATGTGCACCTCGGATTCGCCGCGCAGACCGACCGAGGGCTCGTCGTCCCGGTCGTACGGGACGCGCACGCGCGGGACGCGGAGTCGCTGACCGCCGAGTTCGCCCGGCTGACCGAGGCGGCCCGCACGGGCACCCTCACACCCGCGGAACTCACCGGCGGGACCTTCACGTTGAACAACTACGGGGTGTTCGGGGTCGACGGCTCCACGCCGATCATCAACCACCCCGAGGCCGCGATGCTCGGCGTCGGCCGCATCATCCCCAAGCCGTGGGTGCACGAGGGCGAACTGGCGGTGCGCCAGCTCGTCGAGCTCTCGCTCACCTTCGACCACCGGGTCTGCGACGGCGGCACGGCGGGCGGCTTCCTGCGCTATGTCGCGGACTGCGTGGAACAGCCGGCGGTGCTGCTGCGCACCCTGTGACGGATGTACGACCGGTGCCCTCCCCTGCGTTCCCTGTGATCGTGAAGGCACGCATACTCGGGGGGTGATCGCGTACGAGCCGACAGGCGCGCAGGGCGCCACCGACACCGGGGACGACGTCGTGTACGACGCAGTCGTGCTCGCCGGAGGCGGTGCCCGGCGGCTCGGCGGCGTGGACAAGCCCGCCGTACGCGTCGGCGGGCGCCCGCTGCTCGACCGGGTGCTCGCCGCCTGCGTCGACGCCCGCACGGCCGTCGTCGTCGCCGACCCCCGCCCCACCGCGCGCCCGGTGACCTGGGCGCGTGAGGACCCGCCGGGCGGCGGACCGCTGGCCGCCCTCGACGCCGGGCTGCGGCACACCACGGCGGATTCCGTCGTCGTCCTCTCGGCCGACCTGCCGTTCCTCGACGAGCGCACGGTGCGGCGGCTGCTGACCGCCCTGAGCACCGGCGAAGCCGACGGCGCGCTGCTCACCGACGCCGACGGCCGTGACCAGCCGCTCGTCGCCGCGTACCGCGCGCCCGTGCTACGCCGTGAACTGGCCGAGCTCGCCCAAGGGCACAACGGCCTCACCGGCCTCCCCCTGCGCCGGCTGACCGGCGCGCTCGACCTCATTCGCGTCCCCGACCCCGTCGCGTCCTTCGACTGCGACACCTGGGACGACATCGCCACCGCCAGGGCACGCATCAGGGAGCATGGGCACGTGTTGGATGAATGGATTTCCGCAGTCAAGGACGAACTGGGCATCGACCTCGACGTCGACACCAAGGTGCTGCTGGACCTCGCCCGCGACGCCGCCCACGGCGTGGCGCGGCCCGCGGCACCGCTGACGACCTTCCTCGTCGGGTACGCGGCAGCGCAGGCCAAGGCCGGCCAGGGCGGCCCCGAAGCCGTCGCCGAGGCGGCCCGCAAGGCCGCCGCGCTCGCCCTGCGCTGGGCGGAGGAGGCCGCAGCAGCCAAGTCCGACGCGGCCCCCGACGCCACCCCCGACACCCGACCGGACGCCGGATGACCGCCCGCGGCATCCGCTCGGGCGAAGACGCCGAGGACCTCGACGTCGAGGAGGTGCTCGCCCTCGTGAACGAACACAACGGCCACCGCAGCCCCGGCGACCACGTGCCCGCGCCCACCCCGCACCCTCAGGGCAAGCCGGACCGCGACAACGCCGACCGCCACCACAAGGCAACCCCCTGGCCCGAGGCCCGCGACATCGCCGCCCGTGCCGCCCGCAACGCCGCCCGTGCCGCCGTCCGCGCTCCGGTCTCCGTCCCCCTCGACGCCGCCCTCGGCCTCACCCTGGCCACGCCCCTCACCGCCCTCACCGACCTGCCCTCCTTCGACACCTCGGCGATGGACGGCTGGGCAGTCGCAGGCCCCGGCCCCTGGGACGTACGGGAGGAAGGCGTCCTGGCCGGGCACGCCGAGCCCGAGCCGCTCACCGACGGCGAGGCCGTCCGTATCGCGACCGGCGCGCGCATCCCCCCGGACACCACCGCCGTCCTGCGCAGCGAACACGGCCGCACGGACGCCAAGGGCCATCTGCACGCCACCCGGGAGATCCAGCCCGGCCAGGACATCCGCCCACGCGGCCAGGAGTGCCGTAACGGCGATCAACTGCTCGCCGTCGGCAGCCTGGTGACCCCTGCGGTGCTCGGCCTGGCGGCGGCAGCCGGATACGACACGGTCACCGCCGTGCCCCGCCCTCGCGTCGAAGTCCTGATCCTCGGCGATGAGTTGCTTACCGAAGGGCGTCCGCACGACGGGCTCATCCGCGACGCCCTCGGCCCGATGCTGCCGCCCTGGCTGCGCGCACTGGGCGCCGAGGTCACTGCCGTACGCCGACTCGGTGATGACGCCAAGGCCCTGCGCAAGGCCCTCACCAAGTCCGACGCCGATCTGATCGTCACCACCGGCGGCACCGCGGCCGGCCCCGTCGACCACGTCCATCCCACCCTGCAGCGCATCGACGCCGAGCTCCTGGTGGACGGCGTCAAGGTGCGACCCGGCCACCCCATGCTGCTGGCCCGCACCAAGGAGAACCAGCACCTCGTCGGCCTGCCCGGCAACCCGCTCGCCGCCGTCTCCGGCCTGCTCACCCTGGCCGAACCCATGCTGCGTACCCTCGCGGCCCGCCCCGCCCCCGAGTCGTACACGCTGCCCCTGAACGAGGCGGTGCACGGCCACCCGTACGACACCCGGCTCATCCCTGTCGTGCTGCGCGGCGACCATGCAGTGCCCTTGCACTACCAAGGGCCGGCCATGCTGCGGGGCATGGCGGCGGCGGACGCGCTCGCCGTCGTACCGCCGGGCGGTGCACGGGCTGGTCAGGAGACCGAACTGCTCGATCTGCCCTGGGCCAGTGCCGGCATCGAAGTGTGTTTCACGTGAAACTTCCGGGCCAGGACGCCATAGCGCGTCAGGCAGATGAGCGTGCCGAGACCTATCGGGTGAAGCTTCCGAAGAAGATCGTGGAGCATCCGTTCCGGCAGGTCGCCAAGAGGCTCACGATTGCGCTGTCGCTGCTCGTCCTGACCGCCTTGATCGTCTATGTCGACCACGACGGCTACAACGACAACTCCGATGGTTCCGTCGATCTCCTCGACGCCTTCTACTACGCGACCGTCAGCCTCTCCACCACCGGATACGGCGACATCACGCCGGTCAGTGACGCCGCCCGGCTCACCAATATCTTCGTCATCACGCCCATGCGCGTGCTGTTCCTGATCATCCTGGTCGGTACCACCCTTGAGGTCCTCACCGAACGGACCCGGGAGGAATGGCGTCTGACCCGCTGGAGGTCCACCTTGCGCGACCACACCGTCGTCGTCGGCTTCGGCACGAAGGGGCGTTCGGCGATCCAGACCGTCTGCGCGACCGGCCTGAGGAAGGACCAGGTCGTCGTGGTCGACCCGAGTTCGAAGGTGATCGAAGCGGCCGTCGCGGACGGATACGCCGGGGTCACGGGCGACGCCACACGCAGCGAGGTCCTGAAGCGGGCCGAGGTGCACAAGGCGCGGAAGATCATCATCGCGACCCAGCGGGACGACACGGCCGTGCTGGTGACGTTGACGGCCCGGCAGCTCAATCCCGGCGCGAAGATCGTGGCCGCGGTGCGTGAGGAGGAGAACGCCCCGCTGCTGAAGCAGTCCGGTGCCGACGCGGTCATCACCAGCGCCAGCGCGGCCGGGCGGCTGCTCGGCCTGTCGGTGCTCAGCCCCGCCGCCGGAATGGTCCTGGAGGACCTGATCCACCAGGGCAGCGGGCTCGACATCATCGAACGGCCGGTCATAAGGGCCGAGGTGGGCAAGACCCCGCGGCAGACCGACGACCTGGTGGTCAGCGTCATCCGGGGGCATCGGGTGCTCGGATACGACGATTCGGCCGTCGGGACACTGGAGTTGACGGACCGACTCATCACCATCGTGCGGGCGACGCCGGCCACTCAGGTCACACCCGATGACCGGCGTCTGCCCCCAGGGATGAAGCCCCTCTGACGCCGGGCCCTACTTGCGGTTGTACAGCCGCATCGTGATCGGCCCGAAGACCAGCACGAACAGTCCTGCCCAGCCCACCGACCAGGCGATCTCGTCCGCCGGCCAGTCGCCCGCCATCAACCCGCGCACGGCCGAGGCCAGATGGGTGATCGGGCTGTTGTTCACGAACGCCTGGAGCCAACCCGGCATGGTCGTCGGGTCGACGAAGACGTTGGACAGGAAGGTGAGCGGGAAGATCACCATCATGCTGACGCCCATCACCGACTTCTCGGAGCGCAGCATCAGCCCGAACATCGTCCAGACCCACGAGAACGCGAACGAGAAGGCGACCAGCAGGGCGATCCCGGCCAGGACACCGCCCACCCCGCCGTCCGGGCGGTAGCCGATGATCATGCCGACGGTGAGCATCACGACGGACGCGATGGTGTAGCGCAGAGCGTCGCCCAGCAGATAGCCGACCATTGTCGACGGCCGCCAGATCGGCAGCGATCGGAAGCGGTCGAAGACGCCCTTCTCGATGTCGGAGTTCACCGAGACGCCGGTGTACATGGTGATCATCACGACCGACATCACCAGGATGCCCGGCAGCAGGAACTGGATGTACTCCTTAGGGGAGCCGGCCAGGGCGCCCCCGAACAGGTACGTGTACATCAGCACCATCATGATCGGGAACGCGGTGACGTCGAAGAGCTGCTCCGGCACATGCTTGATCTTCAGGATCGCCCGCCAGCCGAAGGTCATGGAGGTCGACCAGGCGCTGGGCCGCGGCGGGCGCTCCTTGGTGACGAGCAGCGCGGCGAGCGACTCGGCGCTGACGGGGGCGAGTTCCTTGCTCTCGGTCTGCGTCGCGGTGCTCATGCCGTCACCTCGTCCTTGGCGTCCTCGGCGTGCTTGTCGTTCTCGGCGTGCTTGTCGTTCTTGGTCTCATGGGTGTCGTGTCCGGTGAGGGCGAGGAACACCTCGTCCAGGCTGGGCTGGCCCAGCGAGAAGTTGTCGACGGTGATGCCGGTGCGGGCGAGCTCGGCGAGCGCGCGGCCGGCCTGTTCCGCGGCACCCCGGCCGTTGGCGGTCCCGGAACCGACGCGTGCCGTGAGGGCCACCGGGTCGGGTTCCAGCTGCACGTCCGCGTCCAGGGCCAGCCGCAGCACGCGCTCGGCCTCCGGCCGCTGCTCCGGATCACGCAGCCGCAGATGGACGGACCCGGCGCCGACGGACGCCTTCAGCTCGCCCTTGGTCCCCTCGGCGATCACCTTGCCGCGGTCGATGACGGCGATCCTGGACGCCAGCTGATCGGCCTCGTCGAGGTACTGGGTGGTCAGCAGCACGGTGGTGCCCTGGGAGACGACCGCGCGCACGATGTCCCACACCTGGTTGCGGCTGCGCGGGTCGAGACCGGTCGTCGGCTCGTCGAGGAAGAGCAGGTCGGGGGTGTTGAGGATGGACGCGGCGATGTCGATACGGCGCCGCATGCCGCCGGAGTAGTTCTTGACCTGCTTGCCGGCCGCGTCCGTCAGCCCGAAGGCCTCCAGCAGCTGCGCGGCGCGCGCCCGCGCGGCCTGCTTGGCGTGGCCGAGGAGCCGGCCCAGCAGGACCAGGTTCTCGGTGCCGGTGAGGTCCTCGTCCACGGAGGCGTACTGACCGGTGAGGCTCACCCGGCCGCGTACGGCGTCGGCCTCGCGGACGATGTCGTGGCCGAAGACATGGGCCTCGCCGCCGTCGGGTCGGAGCAGGGTGGCGAGCATCTTCACCGTGGTGGTCTTGCCGGCGCCGTTGGGGCCGAGAACGCCGTAGACCGTGCCGGCCGGGACCGCGAGGTCCACGCCGTCGACGGCCCGTGTCTCGCCGAACGTCTTCACCAGGCCGGCGGTCTCGATCGCGAGACCGGACGTCGTCTGCGTGCTCATGCTGTCGGGGTCCTTCCGGATGGTCCTTCCGCGTTCTTGGGCTACGCATGGGGGGACTTTTGCGGTCGCGCAAACTCATCGGTGGCGCCCAGGGATTTCGAAGGGGCCCGCCCAAGGACCGAGGCGGAAGGCTCGGTGCGGAGTACGGGGTGCGGAGTGCGCAGTGCCGGAGTACGGGGTGCGCAGTGCCGGAGTACGGAGTGCGCGGACCGGGCGCGGGGCCGAGGAGTAGCGTCCGTCCCATGCATGCGATCACGATTCCCGAACCCGGTGGACCCGAGGCGCTGTTGTGGGACGAGGTCCCCGATCCCGAGGCCGGTGAGGGTGAGGTGCTGGTCGAGGTGGTGGCCGGCGCCGTCAACCGCGCCGACATCCTGCAGCGGCAGGGCTTCTACAACCCGCCGCCCGGCGCCTCCCCCTACCCCGGCCTGGAGTGCTCCGGCCGGATCGCCGCGCTCGGCCCGAACGTCTCCGGCTGGGCCGTCGGCGACGAGGTGTGCGCGCTGCTCGCGGGCGGCGGCTACGCCGAGAAGGTCGTCGTGCCTGCCGGTCAGCTGCTGCCCCTGCCCAAGGGCGTGAACCTGACGCAGGCCGCCGCGCTGCCCGAGGTGGTCTGCACGGTCTGGTCCAACGTCTTCATGGTCGCCCACCTCCGCCCCGGCGAGACGCTGCTCGTGCACGGCGGCTCCAGCGGCATCGGCACCATGGCCATCCAGCTCGCCAAGGCCGTCGGCGCCAACGTCGCCGTCACCGCGGGCAGCAAGGAGAAGCTGGACCGGTGCGCCGAGCTGGGCGCCGACATCCTGGTCAACTACCGGGAACAGGACTTCGTCGCGGAGGTCAAGAAGGCCACCGACGGGGCCGGTGCCGACGTCATCCTCGACAACATGGGCGCCAAGTACCTCGACCGCAACATCCAGGCCCTCGCCGTCAACGGGCGCCTCGCCATCATCGGCATGCAGGGCGGCATCAAGGGCGAACTCAACATCGGCGTGCTCCTCGGCAAGCGCGGCGCCATCAGCGCGACCTCCCTGCGCGCCCGTCCCCTAGCCGAGAAGGCGGCGATCGTGGCAGCCGTACGCGAGCACGTCTGGCCTCTCGTGGACGCCGGCCATGTACGCCCGGTCGTCGACCGCGAGCTCCCCATGAGCGACGCGGCCGAGGCACACCGGGTGGTGGAGGAGAGCGGGCATGTGGGGAAGGTGCTCCTCGTCGTGCCGTAGGACACCCGCTAGGCCGTGTCCGACCTAGGGCCTGTCGTTTGGATCATGCCGGCGTCGCGGGGTCTGGCACGCACATCTGCGGCGTTGTCGTCGGTTGTCGACGCTCCGCGTCGCCGCCCTCCTCCGCCTTGCAGCTGCACGCACCAGACCCCGCTTGGGTCGGCTGAAATGCGCAGTCCCTCTCAGCCGACCTGATCCAAACGACAGACCCTAGCCGCGGCGCAGCCGCAGGCCCACGAAGGCGAGGCCCAGGCCGAGGCCGATGAGCACGAGCCCCGTGCCGAGGGGCAGGAGTTCGATCACCGGCTCGGTGGGGCCGTCGGCGTGCGTGGCGGGATGCCGTGCCGGGTGCGTCGGCGGGGTGGCGGGCGACGGATCCTCGGCGGGGGCGTCGGCGGCGGCAGAGCTCTCGGCCACGCTCGCCCCGTCGTCCGCGCGCTCCTCCGGCGGACCCGAGCGGTCCCGGCCCCTCTCGTCGACGTCGTCACCGCGATCCGGCCTGTCCCTCGCCGCCTCCTCGTCCTCCAGCGGCCCCTTCTCCCGCCCGGGCCGCTTCCGACCCTCACCGGCCCGGCTTCCGGCGCGGGACGGCTTGTCGGAGGGGTCGTGTCGGGCCGCGGCCGGGCCGTGGGCGGTAGGGCTGGACGACGCCCTGGGCTTCACCGCCTTCACCGGCTTCTCGGGCGGCCTGCCCGACGACTTGCCGGTCTCCCCGGATGCCTCATCGGACGCGGCAGAGGAGGTGGCGGGGCCCTCGGACGCCGTAGGCGGAACGGAGGAAGGCGAGGCCTCGGCCGAGGAGCCGGACGACGCCTCCGAGCCTGCGGTCGGCGAGCTCGCGGGCTCCGCCGCAACCTCGGACGACGGCAGGGACACAGCCGTGGAACCGAAGGGCGCCACGGCGGACGCAGCCTCGCCGGCCGGGGCGTCACGGCCGTACGACACCCCGGCCCCGCACAGCCAGACGACCAGCACCGCCACCACCAGGACCAGCGGCCTCGCCTGCCACGACAAGGCGTGCGGCCCACTCGAGGCCGCTCGCGTACGCCCCCGCACCGCCCCCAGCCATGAAGTCATGGAACAACCCTCACAGCACCTGACACACCCGGCATTCCGGACTCGGCCACCCGACCCAATCGGGCGCACCCTCCGCTGGAGGTCGTGCCGGCACAGCGCCGCAGGCTGACAGAAATACCAGGGACGTAAAAGGTGGATCACCCCACACCGGGGGCACCACGATGATGAGCTGTACGGGTGCGAGAGAATGGCGGCATGGAGATGCCGAGGAACGAAAGGTCGCCCGAGAATCCCCAGATCCTGGTCGTTGGCCAGGACGGTATGGCGCTCAGCGGCGGCAACGCAGACGAGGACTCCCGCGAGATTCCCGTGACGGAGCAGGTCGAACAGCCGGCGAAGGTCATGCGGATCGGCAGCATGATCAAGCAGCTGCTGGAGGAAGTACGCGCTGCTCCTCTGGACGAGGCGAGCCGGGTCCGGCTGAAGGAGATCCACGCCAGTTCGGTGAAGGAGCTGGAGGACGGCCTGGCGCCGGAGCTCGTCGAGGAGCTGGAGCGGCTCTCCCTGCCCTTCACGGACGAGGGGACCCCGTCCGACGCGGAACTGCGCATCGCGCAGGCCCAGTTGGTCGGCTGGCTGGAGGGCCTCTTCCACGGCATCCAGACCACGCTCTTCGCCCAGCAGATGGCCGCGCGAGCCCAGCTGGAGCAGATGCGCCGTGCCCTCCCGCCGGGGGTCGGCGGCCACGAGGACGGTGAGCAGCACCTCGGCGGCCGCTCGGGCGGGCCGTACCTGTAACCGCCCTGGATCCGCGAAGGGCCCGGCAGCCAGATGCTGCCGGGCCCTTTCACATCGCGGACGTCACAATGCCGGTGAGTTAGGACGTTTCTGCAGGTAGCGGCGGGTGTCTGGCAACTTTCAGCGAGTAGTGGACGTTACTGGGAGTGCGTGGTTGGTCT